>JBJTTE010000291.1:0-7174 GCA_046080005.1 Erythrobacter sp. | reverse complement strand
CCTCGCGGAGAGGTGGCAGAGTGGTCGAATGCGCCGCACTCGAAATGCGGTTTACCGGCAACGGTAACGTGGGTTCGAATCCCACCCTCTCCGCCAGTCACCCTTCCGCAAGCGTCCAAAAAACCGCTGTTTTCCTTGATTTTTGGCCATTTCGTGCTAGAAACCGTTCTGCATTTGTTTCGATATTTCCGCATGCATCCGCAACGATTGGGGGCATTTCTGGGGGCATCGAAACGCAGTTTTGGGGGCACAGATGCTCAGCGAAATGGCAGTTCGGCAAGCGAAGGCAAAGGACAAGGATTACAAGCTCTCCGATTCTGAAGGGCTCTATCTGTTCGTGGCCAAATCTGGCCGTCGAAGCTGGCGTCTAAAGTACCGCTTTGCGGGGAAGGAGCGGCGGCTGATCCTGGGTGCCTATCCCGAGTTGTCGCTGAAGGAAGCGCGTGACAGGAAGTGTGATGCTCGAAAGCTGCTTGCGGAAGGGAAGGACCCCGGTCTCGAAGCAAAGAAGGCAGCCATTGCGCGAGCTATGTCAGCGTCGAACACCTTCGAGGTTGTGGCGCGCAACTGGTTTGCACTTCAGGAAGATCGGTGGACGCCTGTCCACGCAAGGGACGTAATCTGTAGCTTGGAAAAAGAGGTGTTTCCGTGGATCGGCGCCTTGCCGATCGCCGAGCTTGATGAGCCGATCGTGCTTTCCGTGCTCAGGAAGATTGAAAAGCGAGGGGCCATCGAGACGGCTCATCGCGTACGCCAACGCATGTCAGCCGTTTTCGTGCAGGCGATTGCTGAAGGGCTTGCGGCGAGGGATCCTGCCGCTGTGGTGGGAAAAGCCCTCAAGCCAGTACCACGCGGACGCAAGCGGCCTGCAATTGTGAGCATTGAAGCGCTTCACGACATGATCCGCAAAACGGAAGCGGAACTCGCTTCGCCGCTCACTAAGCTCGCATCGCGTTTCGCGGCACTCACGGCTCAGAGGCTTGGGGCCATCAGATGCATGGCATGGGGCGAGTTCGAAAACATCGACTGGGATGGAGACGGGCTATGCCCTGAGGCTCTTTGGCGTGTTCCGGCAAGTCACATGAAGCTGGCAAATGACTTGAAGCAGGACGAGAAGTTCGATCACCTGGTGCCACTGGCGCCTGAGACCGTTGCTGTCTTGCGGACGGCCAAGCAGCTCACCGGGCGGGGACCCATTGTATTCCCGAGCAACCGGAGCGCCCGAGTTCCGATGAGCGAAAATACGCTGAGCTACTTCTACAACCGCTGCGGATATCAGGGCAGGCATGTGCCGCATGGCTGGCGGGCATCATTCTCGACGATCATGAATGAGTGGGCCGAGAGGAACGGAACGGCGAGCGACAGGCTGGTCATAGATCTGATGCTTGCCCACATTCCAGAAGGGGTGTCGGGCTCTGAAGGTGCCTACAATCGAGCGGCATTCCTTGAGCGTCGCCGGGAAATCGCCGAGGTGTGGGCGAAGATGTTGTTCGAAGGCTTTTCAGAGCCATCGAAGCTATTGGGGCTTCCCGCTCGCTAGGCGCACCCGATCCAGTCGGCCTTGATGCGATCGGCCGCTGTCGGAATGCCGTCGACGATCACGTTCTTGCCAACGAGGGTCTGGTCAACATCAAGCGCATCGACGATCCAGGTCTGCGCATCAGATGTCGTAAGAAGGAGGCTTCGCGCTCCCTTCGTCAGTCGGCCTGATAAGCGTTTGCGCTGGGTGCTCACCGTAAATCGTTCCCCTGTCAAAGCTTCCATCGCCGAAGCACGTTGCGCACATAGGCTGGCGTTTCGCCATTCCGCGGAATGCCGCCAGCCTTCCTAACGGCACCGGGTCCGGCGTTGTAGGCTGCTAAGGCGAGGTGCACCACTCCGAAACGGTCCAGCATCTGCCGAAGATATCGGGCGGCACCGTCGATATTTGCAACAGGATCGAAGCGATTGGCCACGCCGAGCTCTCTGGCGGTGGCCGGCATCAGTTGCCCGAGGCCCGCTGCTCCGACACGGCTGACGGCCAACGGATTGTATCTGGACTCCGTCCAGACGAGCGCGTCGAGCAAACCCGGGGGCAGGGCGTACTTTGCCTCGGCTGCATAGACATGGGGCAGATAGCTCGCTCTACGAAAGCTCGATGTGCCCGTTCCGGCGGCGTGCTGGTAGCGTAACGAAAGGTCGTCGCGTGGTGCGGCTCGGATATCGAAATTGGCCGGCGTAGCCTCATTATAACTGCGCCATAGTCCATGCTCGACCAGCTGGAACCCGTTAGAAGCCTCCGCGATGCGGACGCCGCTAACGGAATGTCCGGACACTTCCTGATCAGATGATCGCTCTTGTTCTTGCGCGCTGACCGGGAAGGCGAACGCAGTCGTGATGCAGGCGCTGGCGAGGAACAGGATTTTTGGGGTCATTGCTCGATCCTCAATGGCCGACTCATCGAAGAACATATATAGAATACAGCCTGGAGGGAAATCGGTTGGCGCTCATGCAGAGCGGAGGCTGCGCGTGAGGGGCACATCAAACGGAGTGGCTCGATGCCCCTACAAACGAATGCTCATCACCTTGATCGCCGCGCTCGTATGATCGTCGAAAGCCTCAGCGGAACATGGCGTCAGAACAAGGGCATGTGCTGCTGCCCTGCACACGACGACCGTACCCCCTCGCTGAGTGTGACACTGGGTCGGAAAGCGATCCTGTTTCACTGCTTCGCAGGATGCTCGAACGAGGAGGTCATTGCGGCACTGGACCGCCAGGGTGTTCGCAGCCGTGACCTGTTCGATGGCTCTGGTGCCGTGGCCGCTGATCGACCGGAAAAAAGCGCCTTCAATTCCAACGCGCGGCGCTTGTGGCGCTCGGCGACGGCGATCCCCGGCACCCCTATCGAAGTATACCTCGCGCAGCGCGGGATTGTGCGTGCCTCTGATCAGCTTCGCTATCTCCAGCGAACGCCGCTCGGGCCACGCGGTGCAGTCCAATTCCTCCCGGCCATGTTGGCGGCCGTCACAACTGATATCGGCATAATCGCGGTGCACAGGACGTTTCTCGATACTGCGAGCGGCAAGTTGGCAGGTTTCGAGCGTCCCAAGCGTGCACTGGGAAGCCTCGGCTGTGGTGCTGTCAGACTTGCCCCGCCAGCAGCGGGCCGGTTGGGCCTTGCCGAAGGTATCGAAAGCGCCCTTTCTGCTATGCAGCTGTTAGGGATCCCTTGCTGGGCAACGCTCGGAAACGAGCGGTTCGGCCTCGTCGCGATTCCCGAGAGTGTGCGCGAACTGCACCTGTTCGTCGACAATGATGCAGGAGGCGAACTCGCAGATCAGCGCGGGCGAAAGGCCTATTCCGCAACGGGCCGTGTGATCAGGTCGCGAGCGCCAGCGCCCACCGGCTTCGACTGGAACGATGAACTCCGCACGCCTTCGCTTTAGATGAACCAATGAGTGTGTACCGTACTGCAGCATAAGGAAAGCGCATTTCGACGATCAGCGGTTCAGTCTGATTGCGGCTCTTGTCATCACGAGATCCTTGCTCCAAGGTTTCTCTTGGTTGAAATCTATCAAGGCGCGGCGAAGTATGGAGGATGCGCAGAAGATCGGGTCTGAAACTCTGATCACGCTCACGAGCGACATTGTTGCTGCACATGTCGGGAATAACAATGTTCCGGTGTTTGATGTGCCTGCGCTGATCTCTAACGTTTATACTGCGCTTGCCGGCCTCGGAGAAGCGCCGGTAGTGGAAGAAGCCAAGCCGCAGCCAGCTGTTTCGATCCGCAACTCGGTCAAGCCGGACTACATTGTCTGTCTTGAAGACGGCAAGAAGCTGAAGATGCTCAAGCGGTATCTGCGGACGAATTATGGCATGAGTCCCGAGGAGTACCGCGCGCGTTGGGGATTGCCGGCAGATTATCCGATGGTTGCTCCGGCCTATGCCGAAAAACGTCGTGATTTGGCAAAGAAGATCGGGCTCGGCCGGAAACCAGGCACACCCGCGCCGAAGCCGCGGCGTAGCAAGAAAACGCCCTAGGCATTTTCACGGCCTTCCCATTTGGGCGGGTGTGGCGCAATCGTGTGTATGCCCAACGGCCGCCAGCGCCAGCTCAAATTACGGAGTTAGGCTCTGTCTGGCTTCGCCTTGGAAGCGGCCTTGAGCTTTTCGATCCGCTCCGAGCAGACCTCGTGCACCACGCGGCCGAGCTCCTCTACTTGCGCACCGAGCCACTCAAGCTCTTCCTTCGTCACGCGGTAGTGCTTGGAATAGCGCGCCTTGACGTAGGCGTCCTTGAGCTTTTCGAACCGCGCGCGATCCTTTTTGAGCTCGCGCGGCCAGACATAGGTCAGGCGCGGGTCGATGCGCTCGGCCTGGGTGCGCAGGAAGCCGAGGTTGTGCACGTGGGGCGTGTAGAAGGTGCAGACCAGCAATGCGGTGTGGTAGAGCCGTTCGCAGGCCTGGTGCAGGTCGAACGCAGCCTTCTTCAAGTCACCGTCATCGACTGCATGGCCGTAGCCGCGCATGAAGCTCTGGGCGCTCGGCAGCCAGTCTTCAAAATACTCCTTCGCCATGTTCAGAGCCTGCGAAGGCGTCTTGGGCTTGGGCGTGTGGAGCTCTGTGTCATCGGACTGGTAGACCGCAATCCCTTCGGCCTTCACGTCCATGAAGAAATAGCGCCCATGGGCAAGCCCGTCGTTCACCTCTTGCAGGGTATGAACAATGAAGTTGACCGGGGTTCTGAGGGTGCCGGTGAGGCCGTACTCGCGCATTAGCCGCTCATCGAGCTTGGCCCAGTACTTCACCCGGTCGGTGAGCCGCTTGTCGCTGACGATGATCAGCAGATCGAAATCCGACTGGTAGCGCTTGGCGGTGTGGGGCTCGTCGACCCAGGTGCCTCGAGCGTAGCTGCCGTAGAGGATCACCTTGAGGATCCGCCCGGCCTTCTTCCACTCGTGCTTGGCGAGCGCGAAAGCGTCGTCGAACTCCTCGAAGATCAGCTGCACCACGCGCTCAAGCTCGCGCTGCTTTTGCGGGGGCAAATGATCAAGGTCGGTGCGCATCGTTCGAGCAGTCTAGCAAGCTGTTGAGCAACTTGCACCTCTCCGGCTGCTTTCGTCCGCATCGCTGGCACCGAACAGGAAGACTCGAAGGATCAGAAATGCGAGGCAAGACCGATTGCCACCTCGTCAATACCAAGAACTGGGTATGGTAGACGCACGCGTCAGGACGGTCTGAGGCATCCCGATGGTGGATGTTGCGTCGCGACCTAGCGGCTGTAGGCCGGATGGCTCTCTGGTGGGCACAAAGGCAGCAATAATGGCCTGCGATGAGAGGGGAGGGGGCCTTCGGCTGATTGAGGCCTGCGAGACGCAGGACCTCTTCAGGAGGTTTCCCATGTCCAACTCTTCCCTCGCTTTCGCATTCGATCCACCATCTCCGTTGCTTGTCGTGACAGTCGCCAAAGCAATGGCGTCGCATTTGGGAGCAGGCCACGCGCTTTCGCGCAGCGATATCAATCGCATCATGACGGACCACTTCGGCGGGAGCGATGCGCTGGGAGCTTGGTCAGTCCGTGATGCTCACGCCACGCTCGAGTTGGCGCAGGTCCACTACTTTCAAGGATCGGAGCATATCTCGCTCTCGACCCCGATCGACGAGGCGGATCAGTTCTTCTGCGGCCTCGCTGCCCGAGTTCCCACCCAGACCAATCGCAGCGACGAGCAGATCGAATGGCAGCAGTTTGCAACGCCGCCGCGGCTTGCCTGGCTCGCCGCACGGGCCTGTGGACTGATGCCCAACGAACTCATGCTCGAACCCTCGGCAGGAACGGGTATGCTCGCAGTCTGGGCTGCAAAAGCCGGCACTCGCCTTGCCCTCAACGAAATCTCGCCGCTGCGCCGCGACTGCCTGACAGCTGTGTTCCCGGCTGCCCGCGTGACCGGACATGATGCCGAGTTGATCGACGAATTGCTCGATCCGGCCATCAGCCCCAGCATCGTTCTGATGAACCCGCCCTTTTCTCACGGCGTCGAGCGGGGTCACGATGGCCGCACCGGGGCGAGGCATCTACGATCGGCCTGGAACCGCCTTGCCCCCGGCGGACGGCTTGTCGCCATCATGCCTGAATGGTTCGATTGCGCGCGGTTTCTGGCCGGGGCGAAGGGGCCAGTGTCGTTGCGGCTCAATGCTGCGATCGAACGGGCCTTCATCAAGAATGGCACCGGGATCACTACGCGGCTGCTGGTACTCGATAAAGTGGCAAGCTCCGACGAGCCTGTCGCGATCCGTACAAACGACTTTCACCAGCTGGTCGATCTTGTCGATGCTTTGCCGGCTCGCGCCAGCTTTGAGGCTGTTCCAGAGCAATCGAGCCTTCCGGCTCGTGCGCCGTTTCGCCTGGTAGCGGTGCCGCGCAAGCCGCTGCCGACGCCGGCCAGGATCATGCCCCCAGCCTCCGCCATCGGGTCGCTCACCTATCAGTCGCTCGAAACCCCAGCACCGCTTGGAGCTCAGGTCGGCCACTATCTTCCCTATCGCCCGAGCCGGATTGTGATCGATGGGGCAGCTGGGCATCCGACGCCGCTCGTTGAGTCAGTCGCCATGGGGTCGATCGCTGCACCCAAGCCGGACGCAGTGCCGCAGCTGCCTGACGGACTTATCGCCAAGGGGTTGCTGTCGACTGCCCAGGCAGAGACCTTGATCTACGCCGCCAGCGCTCACGGCCGCGATCTTCCCGGCCGGTTTGAACCCGAGGACAAGGGCTGTTCACTTAAGGCATCTGCGGAAGGCCAGATCTACCGACAGGGATATTTCCTCGGGGACGGAACAGGTGCCGGGAAGGGGCGTCAGGTTGCCAGCGTCCTCCTCGATCGCTGGGTGCGCGGGGAACGCCGCCATATTTGGATTTCGAAGAACGAGGCGCTGCTCGAAGACGCGCGCCGCGACTGGGCTGCCCTTGGCGGGCTGCCGATCGACATCCAGCCGCTGGCGTCCTGGAAGCTGGGCACCCCGATTGCGATGCGCGACGGGATTCTCTTCGTCACTTATCCAACCCTGCGTTCGGGCCGGAGCGACGCAACGCGATTGGATCAGATCCTCGCCTGGGCCGGTGAGGATTTTGACGGCGTGATTGTGTTCGACGAAGCGCACGCCATGGCCAACGCTGCCGGCGGTGAAGGATCCCGGGGCA
>JBJTTE010000290.1:0-8683 GCA_046080005.1 Erythrobacter sp. | reverse complement strand
GCCGCGCAGGATCAGGCGCTGGCAGTTGCACGTGAGCGGCTCGCCGGGCAACAAGGTGACCATGCCGGATGGCAAGCGCGCGCCTCGGATGCCGAGCGGCGGATGGCCGAGACCAGCCGGCGGCTTGCGGAAATCGCCGAGGAACACGCGGTCTATGCCGCCAAGCCCGCCGCGCTTATCGCCGAGATCGACGGCGGCGAGGAAACCCGCACGCGCCTCGCCGCTGAACTCGCCGCTGCCGAGACAGTGATGCGCGAGGCGGACGGGCGTCAGCGCGCCGCCGACGCTGGGCTTGCGCAGGTCACTGAAATGCTCGCGCAGGCCCGCGAGAGCCGCGCCAGCCTTGCCGCCCGCGCCGACAACGAGGAACTGCGCCGGGTCGAGATGGCCCGCATCTCGGGCGAACGCTTCCAGTGCCCGCCGCCGCTGCTCGGCGAACGCTTCGGCTTCGACGAGAATGCGCTTGCGCCTGCGGCCGCGGAAACTGCCGAGCTCGAAAAGCTCACCGCAGCGCGCGAACGGATCGGGCCGGTCAATCTGGTTGCCGCAGATGAGCTCGCCCGGATCGAAGCCGAGCATGGCACGTCTGCCGCAGAACAAGCCGAACTGGTCGAGGCGATCGCGCGATTGCGCGGGTCAATCGGCAGCCTCAACCGCGAAGGCCGCGAGCGGCTGCGCGCCGCGTTTGAAGCGGTCGATGGTCACTTCCGCGTGCTGTTCACCCGATTGTTCGAAGGCGGGCAAGCGCACCTTGCGCTGATCGACAGCGACGACCCGCTTGAGGCAGGGCTGGAGATCTATGCCCAGCCGCCGGGCAAGCGGCTGCAATCGCTGTCGCTGCTGTCGGGCGGCGAGCAGGCCTTGACCGCGACCGCGCTGATCTTTGCCCTGTTTCTCACCAACCCGGCGCCGATCTGCGTGCTCGACGAGGTCGATGCGCCGCTCGATGACGCCAATGTCGAGCGGTTCTGCGACCTGCTCGATTCGATGGTCCGCACCACCACCACGCGCTATCTGATCGTGACCCACAACGCGGTGACGATGAGCCGGATGCACCGCCTGTTCGGGGTAACGATGGCGGAACAGGGCGTCTCGCGGCTGGTGAGCGTCGATCTGGGCGAGGCTGCGCTGCTGGCGGCGGAATAGCCTTCGTCAGACCTCAAGTGCCGCTGCCAGCCGCGCGCGCACGGCTTTCAGCCCGGTTATGATCTCGGCCATGTCGGGTCCTTCGGAGACCATCAGCCGCACGCCGGGGGCCTCGCCTGCTTCGACATCGGAGCGGCGGTCTCCGCTCCGGCGGTCAAGCTTGCGGCGGTCCAGATCGGATTTGGCTGCAGCGCGCAACACGGCCTCGGCACCCTTCAACGTATAGCCCTCACGGTTGACCAGCCGGTCGATGGTTTCAACCAGCACAACATCGCTGGGGCGGTAGTAGCGACGACCGCCGCTGCGCTTCAAGGGTTTGAGAAGCGGGAACTGCGCTTCCCAATAGCGCAGCACGTGTGGACGGATGCCGAGTGCATCGCTGACTTCGCCGATGGTGCGCAGCGCGCCCTCGTCCTTGCCGTCATCGAACTCAGTCATCTGGCCTCACATTCTGCTTGGCGCTTACCCCTTGGTGATCCGTTCCTTGAGCAGCTGGCTGGCGCGGAAGGTCATCACCCGGCGCGGAGTGATCGGCACCTCGATCCCGGTCTTGGGATTGCGACCGATCCGTTGATTCTTGTCACGCAGCACAAAGCTGCCGAAGCCAGAAATCTTGACGTTTTCGCCTTTGGCGAGGGCATTGCTCATCTGGGTGAGGATTGCCTCGACAAGATCGAGCGATTCTGCGCGGCTCAAGCCCATCTTGCGATTGATGGTCTCAGCCAGATCAGCGCGTGTCAAAGTGCCAACCGAACGCATCATGCGAATTCTCCTGCGCGCTGCGACCCGAACGAATACCTGCAACTTACGAATTTTCTGCAGCTTTGCAACGCGGTGGTGCAAAGCTTGTTGAGTTTTCAGCAATTGTTGTGGCGAGGGTGCAACCGGCTGGATCCTGATGCTACATCCGGATCAGGCTGGCTCCCCAGGTGAAGCCCCCTCCCATTGCCTCGAGCATCACCAGATCGCCGGGCTTGATCCGCCCGTCCTTGCGCGCCGTATCAAGCGCGAGCGGCACCGATGCAGCCGAGGTGTTGGCGTGCGCATCGACCGTCACAACCACCTTCTCGGGCGCGATGCCGAGCTTTCGGGCGGTGGCATCAAGGATCCGGGCATTGGCCTGATGCGGCACGACCCAGTCCAATTCCTCGGCACGAATACCTGTATCTTCAAGCACTTCCTTGAGCACATCGGCGAGGTTGACGACCGCGTGGCGGAACACTTCCTGCCCCTTCATGCGCAGATGGCCGACCGTCTGCGTGCTTGACGGCCCGCCATCGAAATAAAGCAGATCGTGCTGCGCGCCGTCGGCATGAAGCCGTGTGCCAAGGATCCCCGGCGCTTCCTGGTCGCCTGCGGCTTCGGCAGATGGCGCTTCCAGCACCACAGCCCCTGCCCCATCACCAAACAGCAAACAGGTGGCGCGGTCTTCCCAATCGAGGATGCGGCTGAAGGTTTCCGCGCCGATCACCAGCGCCCGCTTCGCCATGCCGGTGCAGAGCAACGAATCGGCCACGCTCAAGGCATAGAGAAAGCCCGAACACACCGCTGCGACATCAAAAGCGATCCCGCCATTGCAGCCGAGCGCAGCCTGAACCTTGGTGGCGGTCGCGGGGAAGGTGTTGTCGGGCGTGGCGGTCGCCAGCACGATCAGGCCGATCGAGGAGGCCGCAATTCCGGCATCGTCGAGCGCGGCACGGGCAGCGGCGATCGCGAGGCTCGCAGTGGTCTCGTCGTCCTGTGCAATATGGCGCTGGCGAATGCCGGTGCGCGCGACAATCCACTCGTCCGAAGTATCGATCCTTGCGGCAAGGTCGGCATTGGTTACGATCTGACGGGGAAGCGCTGACCCCGTGCCAAGCACTCGCGATCTGCTCACTCAGCCGCCTCGCTGCCACTGGGCGTTTCGCCGGCACTGCTCTTGCGCAGCGTGCCTTCACCAAGCTGTGCCAGATCATGCGCGATCCGCTCGGTCAGCTTGTCTTCGAGCAGCCGCGCGGCCACCGCCACAGCATTGGCAACACCCTTGGCCGTCGCACTGCCGTGGCTCTTTACCACCACGCCGTTCAGTCCGAGGAAGACCGCGCCATTGTGGTTGTTGGGATCAAGTTGATGGCGCAGCAGCTCGGTTGCCGGACGCGAGACCAGAAAGCCGATCTTCGAACGCAACGAGGAGGTGAAGGCCTGCTTCAGCAGATCGGTGACGAACCGGGCTGAACCCTCGATCGCTTTCAAGGCGATATTGCCCGAAAAGCCATCGGTGACGACCACATGGGTTTCGCCGCGATTGATTTTGTCGCTTTCGACAAAGCCGTCGAATTTGAGGGCAAGTCCCCCGCCTGCCGAGGCGGCGGTGAGCATGGCGGAGGCACCGCGAAGCTCTTCGGTGCCCTTGATTTCCTCGGTGCCGATATTGAGCAAGCGGACGACGGGCTTGTCGAAGCCGTTGACGATCCGCGAATAGGCCGCCCCCATTACCGCATATTGCACCAGGTTGCGGGCATCCGCCTCGGTATTGGCGCCAAGATCGAGCATCACCACGTCATGCGCTTGCAAGGTGGGCATGATCGCGGCGAGCGCCGGACGGTCAATCCCGGGCAAGGTGCGCAGCGCCAGCTTGCTCATCGCCATCAAGGCGCCAGTGTTGCCCGCGCTTACCGCAGCCCCGGCGTCACCCGCCGTCATGGCGTTGACTGCAAGGCCCATGCTGGTGGTCTTGGCGCGGCGGATGGCCTTGCTCGGCAGCTCGTCGCCGCCCACCACATCCTCGCAATGGAGGATTTCCGAGGCCGCGCGCAGGTTCGGATGGTTCCCAAGCGCGGCTTCGATCCGCGCGCTATCGCCGACCAGCAAGAACTTGAAATTCTCGTGCTGGCGCCGAGCCAGCGCCGCGCCTTCGATCATCACACGCACGCCTTCATCACCGCCCATCGCATCGACAGCGATACGCGGGAGGCTCATCGTGCTCATCTCCGGTCTATAGTGAAAGCCAGCGGCATTTAGCCGACAGCGACGACCTGACGCCCGTTATAATAGCCGCAGTGACCGCAGATATTGTGCGGACGCTTCAATTCGCCGCAGTTCGGGCATTCGTGAAACGCCTCAGCCTTGAGCGCATCATGCGAACGGCGCATGCCGCGACGGGAAGGCGATACTTTTCTCTTTGGGACAGCCATGGCGGCACCAATTCCTCAAATAACTGACGTGCGCCCCGGCCAATCCGGCTGACTGCGCTGTGATTCTCGAAGGCCGCCCTTACGGCAAGGAGAGGGCGCGCACAAGCAACAAGCAGGTGCGTGCTTTCCTTGGCCAGCAATGGCGGGAAGGTGCGCGAGATAGCGAAAAATTTGCGCGTTGCAAGCAGCCTCGGCCCGACCTAGCAGGGGGCAACAATAACGAGGGGATCTTTTCCATGACTGTGCTTCCTGTAACGCTCGCTGCGGCGGCGGCGGCTGGCGTGCTCAATATCTGGCTCGGGCTGCGTATCGGCGCGCTGCGGACGTCGCTCAAGATCAGCGTCGGCGATGGCGGGAGCGAGGCACTGCAACGCCGGATGCGCGCGCAGCTCAACTATGTCGAGAACACGGTCTTTGTGCTGGTGCTGATCGGCGCGGTCGAACTGGCCGGCAAGGGCAGTTGGTGGCTGGCTTACGTGGCAGCTGCCTATTTCCTCGCCCGCGTTGCGCATGCTTTCGGCATGGATGGCGGCAAGGCGGAAGTTGGCAGGGTGATCGGCATCCTCGTGTCGATGCTGGTGCAACTGGGGCTAGGCGTGGTTGCAGCGCTGGTGGCGGCGGGGGTGATTTAGGGCGCGCGACCCTATTGGCAGTAGCCGGTCAGGTCGGACTTGTCGCGGCGCTTGAAGCTCGCAGGCGCGGTGGTCACAGTCACGACTGGCAGATCGGACTTGAAGCCAGCCGCGCGGGCGATCCGCAAGGCCTCCTCCGGCGCAATCGCTCCCTCGGTCGTAAAGCTCGGCGGGATCAGGTTTTGTTTCATCAGCCGAAGTTGGCCACCCGACGAGGAAATCTTGCCGGTGCGCTGCACCTCGGCAGTGATCGATAGGAGCGAGAGCTCGGGATCAATGCGCCCAAGGTAAGTGACCTTGCCCGGTTCGACCGTGAATTTCATCGTGCTCTCGGAGAAACAGCCGCCCCACCATGTCTGCGTTGTCATCATCCGCACGACGTAATCGCCCGGCTTTGCAGCGCGCAATTGCAGCGTGTTGTTTTTCGCGGCCCAAACGGCCTTCTTCGAGCGAACCGTGAAGGTCTCGGCGTTCTCGGTATATTGCCCGTCCTCGGTGAGGGGGGAGAGCAGCAGGACATAATCGCCGAAGACGATTGGAGCCTGGAACATGATCGCGGCGGTCTTTTCGCCCTTGGGAATGATGATCTTGGCGAACTCGGGCTTGGCCACCTTGGTGCCCTGCGCAAGCATCGGACTTGCCGCAGTGCAGCCAACCGCAAGAGCCGCTGCGGCCAGAAGGCCACGATAGTGTTTCAATTCCCCTCGCCGTTCCTGCTTCAGCTCAGCGCGTAATCGCTGACGAAAGCGTTGGTCTTGCGTTCGCGCCCGAAGGTGCTGGTGGGGCCGTGGCCGGGGATGAACATCACATCCTCGCCAAGCGGCCAGAGGCGCTGGGTGATCGAATCGATCAGGTCCTGATGATTGCCGCGCGGAAAGTCGGTGCGGCCGATCGAGCCCTGAAACAGCACATCGCCGACAATCGCGAAGCGGCTCGGGCCGTGGTAGAACACCACGTGGCCGGGGGTGTGGCCGGGGCAGTGGATCACGTCGAGCGTCAATTCGCCCACGGTGACGGTGTCGCCGTGCTTGAGCCAGCGGGTGGGCGTGAAGCTCTTCGCGACCATGCCCCAGCGCGGACCGTCATCGTCGAGCTGGTCGATCCAGAAGCGGTCATCCTCATGCGGGCCTTCGATGGGGAGGCCCAGCTCCTCGGCCAGCATCCCGGTCTGCCCGCAATGATCGAGGTGCCCGTGGGTGACGAGCAGCTTTTCGAGCGTGACGCCCACCTTGGCGACGGCTTGCTTCAGCTTGTCGAGATCGCCGCCGGGATCGACCAGCGCGCCGCGCATGGTTTTGGTGCACCAGATCAGCGAGCAATTCTGCTGGAGCGGCGTCACCGGAATGATCGCGGCGCGCATGGGGAGTTGGGCTTGTTCGGTCATGGGCGAGGGATTTAGACCCGCCCCCCCTTCCACACAACCCGCCCAATGATCTCGGCCTCCTCCGCTGCCACCTCCACTGGCGGATAGGCGAGGTTCTGCGAAAGCAGCGCGACCCGGCCCGGACCGGCGCTCGCGACCCGCTTGACCATCAACGTGTCGCCCACGCGCACCACGTGGATGCCGTCCCGAAACGGGCGCGGCGCGCGGTCGAGCAGGATTTCGTCACCATCATTGAGCAGTGGCTCCATCGAATCCCCTTCAACCCGAATGGCAGAGAGCTGCGCGCGCTCCAGACCCTGCTCGGCGAGCCAGCGGCGCGAGAAGCGGAAGCTGTCAAACGCTGCCTCCCCACCTGCGAACCGGCCCGGCCCGGCTGATGCCCCCAAATCGAGGCGAGGCACCTCAACCCATTCCTCGGCGATATTATACTTGACGCACCCAACTCCGCAGGGTAGGAACAATCCCAAGGAGTTAGAGCCGTGTCGAACATTTCCGCCCCGCACTTTCACGACGAGCAGAAAGCTTACGATTATGTCGAAGCCCGCCTTTGGCCGCAGGGCGCTGTTTGCCCGCATTGCGGCGGCGTAGATCGCGTCGGCAAGCTTCAGGGCAAGACCACCCGTGCAGGCCTCTGGAAGTGCTACCAGTGCCGCAAGCCCTTCACCGTGAAGATCGGCACCATCTTTGAGGACAGCAAGGTTCCCATGCACAAGTGGCTTCAGGCCATTTACCTGATCGCTGGCAGTAAGAAGGGCATTTCCAGCAACCAGCTGCACCGCATCCTAGGCGTGACCCTCAAGACCGCGTGGTTCATGTCGCACCGCATCCGTGAAGCGATGCGTGATGATAGCGGCTTCCCGCTTGGCGGCATTGGTTCGACTGTCGAGATTGACGAAACCTTTATCGGCCGCGAACCCGGCACCGAAGTCCGCCAGTCTTATCACCACAAAATGAAGGTGGTTTCTCTTGTTGAACGCGGTTCGGGCCGCGCACGCTCCTATGTAGTGGACAAGGTGAGCGCCGAAGAGATTGAGCCGATTGTCGCCGCCAACGTGCGCCGCGAAACCCGCATTATGACCGACGAAAGTCCCGTCTATCGCTTCGTCCCGTTCTACGTTGCCGACCATAAGCGCGTGAACCACGGCGCTGGCGAGTACGTGCGCGGCACCGTACACACCAATACTATTGAGGGCTATTTCAGCATCTTCAAGCGCGGGATGCGCGGCATCTACCAGCATTGCAGCAAGAAGCACCTGCACCGGTATCTTGCGGAATATGACTTCCGCTACACCAACCGCTCGGCAACTGGTATTGAGGACGGTGAGCGCGCTGACTTGATCCTTCGCGGAGTGATCGGCAAGCGCCTCACCTATGAAACAACTAGTGCGAGGGGCTGATGCCGAAGCAGAAGCGCAACGAAACGCAGGCGGAGCAAAGCGCCCGGTTCAAGGCCGAGGCGCAAAAGCTAATCGACGCTGGCGTACTAAGCCCCATAGAGGCGGAAACGGTTCTGGATGAACTGATCAGAAAAAGGTCAGCCAAACTCCATGTTCGTGATGTTGAATGAATAAGGGGCAAGGCGCACGGTTATAACAACTCGCGCGTCGTGATCCGCTGGGTTTTCGCTGGTTGGCATCAACAGGCGATCAGTCTCTACCGCTACGCGAGAAATCAATTTGTCGTCTTCCAAGAGACAAAAAATTCTATCCGGCGTACCTTCATGTTCAGCATATTTTTCTGATGGCTCAGGAATTCGCAACGCATCAAGCAAGGTCTTGAGCCGGTTATCTATGTCCCCCGCCCATACTATTGCGCCTGGCTTTTCAGGCCGAAGAAACAAAATGTCCAAATCGCAAACCAAGTCCAATGCGTCGGTGACAAGAGGTACGAAATCTTTTCCGTACATCTTGTGATCCGCTGCCACCGCGTCCGCAGAGGTGGAGTTGGTTTGGGCCCACCCGCCGGGACCAGAAAGCAGCACTCGATACCCGCGATTGTGCTGGCCGTTTAGCGCAGGCAACTCGCGCCATAGCCTTTCTAGCTGCTTGTGAAAGACCATCCTCATTTGATGTTTGTTTTCGGTGTGCTTGGGAGGCTGACCCGGTATCGGGTCGCGCTGCGTAGCGAAAATCGGGCCCTCGTAAGTGAGGCGAAACCGCATCAAAACCTCCCCGTCGGGCTCTAACTCGCCGAAAATGATGCGCTTACTCATAGGCGTGCCTCACTGGGTATGCAAAGTAAAATAACGCCAAAGCTGCTGACCTCGCCTCTGGGGCAAGCGATTTTCTGGAACTGGGGCGCGGTCAATTTCGGGCTCATTGAGCGTCCGAAGTTGCTGCCTCCTC
>JBJTTE010000289.1:0-3893 GCA_046080005.1 Erythrobacter sp. | reverse complement strand
GCCACACCATCTGCGCGCTGGGCGATGCCGCCGCGTGGCCGATCCAGGGGCTGATCCGACATTTCCGGCCTGAGTTGGAGCGGCGGATCGAGGAGCACAACGCCAAGTTCGCGGAGGCGGCGGAGTGAGTTGCGCACGCCTGTATCTTTCCGCTGCTTTAATGATGGCGGGAGCGCATTTGCCGCTCGCTGCTCAGGAGTCTCCGATGACACCTGATGATGCTTCCGTTGCGCGCCTCGCAAATGCGATCATCCACAGCAACCGAGCGATCCGTGTTGGCTCTGAGGTTTGCGCCGCCAACCCCGTCGTAAGCGCCTATGCCCATTCACTACGCCAGCCATTGGCTTGGATTATTCGTCATTCGCTTGTTTTTGACTCTACTGTCCTGCCGTCGCCGAAGCCGGAGATTAGGTCAGCCTTGCTCGATTGCGCACGCGACCCATT
Organism: Erythrobacter sp.; assembly: GCA_046080005.1. Taxonomy (GTDB): domain Bacteria; phylum Pseudomonadota; class Alphaproteobacteria; order Sphingomonadales; family Sphingomonadaceae; genus Erythrobacter. The sequence continues at coordinate 3,449 of JBJTTE010000289.1, read as the reverse complement.
GCTAGGTGATGATGAGCTGGCAGCGCTAGGCGATCTCCATTTCTACCTTTCCTACTTCCGCGAGAATGTCAGCGAGAGGGAAGGACAGCCCGGCGTTGATTTCTTCGACGAACAACGCATCGAGGGCGAAGAACTTCGCTCTGAGTGGAAGGCTGCCGCTTCGGCCCAGCGCAAGACCGGTCTTCTTGGTACTCTCTCATCTTGGTTGAAGCCCAATGCCTAAGGTCACTGTAGACGGTCAGGAAATCGAAGTCCCAGCGGGCGCCACCGTCCTCCAGGCGTGTGAGCTGGCGGGGAAGGAAATCCCTCGCTTCTGCTATCACGAGCGCCTCTCCATTGCGGGCAATTGCCGGATGTGCCTCGTCGAGGTGAAGCCCGGGCCGCCCAAGCCGCAGGCCTCCTGCGCGCTGCCCGCTGCCGAGGGTCAGGAAATCCGCACCGACAGCCCGATGGTCAAGAAGGCCCGCGAGGGGGTGATGGAGTTCCTGCTCATCAACCACCCGCTCGATTGCCCGATCTGCGATCAGGGCGGCGAGTGCGACCTTCAGGATCAGGCGGTGGCCTATGGCCGCGGCGGATCGCGCTTCAGGAAAACAAGCGCGCCGTCACCGAAAAATACATGGGCCCGCTGATCAAGACGATCATGACCCGCTGCATCCACTGCACCCGCTGCGTGCGCTTCTCGGAGGAGATTGCCGGGGTGGACGAAATCGGCGCGCTCCATCGCGGCGAGGATATGCAGATTACGACCTACCTCGAACAGGCGGCGGCGCATGAATTGAGCGCCAATGTGATCGACCTGTGCCCTGTCGGCGCGCTCACCAGTGCGCCCTATGCCTTCGAGGCGCGGCCGTGGGAGCTGAAGAAGACGCTCAGCATCGACGTCTCGGACGCGGTGGGGGCCAACATTACGCTCCATTCCAAGGGCCGCGAAGTGATGCGCGCGCTGCCGCGCACCAATGACGACGTCAATGAAGAGTGGCTGTCAGACAAGGCGCGCTATCAGGTCGATGGCCTGACCAAGCGCCGGCTCGACCGCGTCTGGGTGCGCAGCGAAGGCAAGCTCCAGCCTGCGGAATGGACCGAGGCTTTCAGCATGATCGCGGGCGCGCTGAGCCAAGACAAGGCCAGCATCGCGGCGGTCGCGGGCGATCTGCTCGATGCCGAGACGATGTTTGCCGCCAGGACGCTGGTCAATGCCTGCGGCTCGCACCTGACCGAAGCGCGCCAGACCGGCATGACTTATGATGTGTCGAACCTTGCGGCGGTCAACTTCAACAGCACCTTTGCGGGCATCGAGACGGCTGACGCGATCCTGATCGTGGGCAGTCATGTCAGGTGGGAAGCGGCGCTGCTCAATGTCCGCTTGCGTAAGGCGGTCAAGGCGGGGGCCAAGGTCTATATCATCGGACCTGAGTGGGACCCGACCTATCCGGCGACCTTCCTCGGCAATGATCTCAAGCTCCTCAATCGCATTCCCAAGGAATTGGGCGATGCGATGAAGGCGGCCAAACGCCCGGCGGTGATCCTCGGCGCGGCGGCGCTGGCCAAGGGTGCGCTTCCGGCGGCGCTCAAGCTGGTCGACAAATTCAATCTCGTGCGCGACGATTGGAACGGCTTTAACGTCCTCCACATCTCGGCGGCGCGCATGGCCTCGCTGATGCTCGGCTTCACGCTCTCGGGCGGGATGGGCGAGATCGCCGCAGCCGCACCCAAGGTGCTGCTGAGCATAGGTGCGGACGAAATGGACTTCGCGGCCTTCGCAGGTTCGCTCAAAGTCTATATCGGCCACCACGGTGACAAGGGTGCAGCTGCCGCCGACATCATCCTGCCGGGTGCATCCTATGCCGAGAAGGGCGGGACCTATGTGAACGCCGAAGGCCGCGTGCAATTCGCCGAGAAGGCTGTTTTCGCGCCGGGTGATGCGCGCGAGGATTGGACGATTTTGCGCGCGCTCGCCGATGCTTTGGGCGTCACGGTGGGCTTCGACAGCTACTCGGAGCTTCAGGCGAAGATGATCGCCGCCGTGCCTGCGCTGGGCGAAGAGGGGCTTGCCGATTATGGCGCGCTGCCCAAAGCCGATAGCGGCGCCAAGTTCGAAGGCGAAATCGCGGGTTATCCTGTCAAGGATTTCTACCTCACCAACCCCATCGCCCGCGCGAGCGTGGTGATGCAGCGCTGCTCGGCCGAGTTGCTGCATGGGGCGGACGTCAAGGAGGCTGCGGAATGATGAGAGTTTCCTCTTCCGTCATCCCCGCGAAGGCGGGGATCCAGCTGCCCCTTTTTCCTTCTCGCCAAGTTAGCTGGACCCCCGCCTTCGCGGGGGTGACGGCAATGGGTGCAAAGCAATGACCGCCTTCTTCCAATACCTCGGCCTTCCCTATGAATGGGCCTGGACTGTCGGCACGCTGACCGCAATCATTGTGATCTCGCTTCTGGTGATGTTTGCGGTTGCCATGGTGATCTATGTCGACCGTAAGGTGCTCGGCGCGATCATGCTGCGGCGTGGACCCAACGTGGTGGGGCCGTTCGGCCTGCTCCAGTCCTTTGCCGATGGACTCAAGGTTTTCCTTCAGGAAACCATCATCCCCAGCGCCGCGAACAAGGGCATCTTCCTCCTTGCGCCGATCATCACCTTCACGGTTGCGCTTGCGGCCTGGGCGGTGATCCCGTTCGATGCTGGCATGGTTGTGTCGGACATCAATGTCGGCCTGCTCTATATCCTCGCGATCTCATCGATGGGGGTTTACGGCGTGGTGATGAGCGGGTGGGCGTCAAACTCCAAATACCCGTTTTTCTCGGCGATGCGCGCCTCGGCACAGATGATCTCCTACGAGGTTTCGATCGGCTTCGTGCTGGTCTGCGTGGTGCTGTTTGCGGGCACCTTCAATCTCTCCGGCATCGTCAACGCGCAGCAGGGCTTCGGGCTGGGGCTGATCAACGCCTATGCGGTGCACCCGCAGCTCTTCCCGATGTGGGTGGTGTTCTTCATCTCGGCGCTGGCCGAGACTGCGCGCGCGCCCTTCGACCTCACCGAGGCCGAGAGTGAGCTCGTCGCGGGTTACCAGACCGAATATTCCTCGATGAGCTTCGCGCTGTTCTGGCTCGGCGAGTATGCGAACATCCTGCTGATGTGTTCGCTCAACACGCTGCTGTTCTGGGGCGGATGGCTGCCGCCGCTCGATATTCCGGTGCTGTATTATGTGCCGGGGATCATCTGGTTCCTGCTCAAGACCTTCGTGTTCTTCTTCATGTTCAGCTGGATCTGGGCGACCGTGCCGCGTTACCGCTACGACCAGCTGATGCGCCTCGGGTGGAAGGTGTTCCTGCCGATGAGCCTGCTGTTCGTAGCGGTAACGCGGCACGGTCGCACAGATCCAGCTGAACATGAAGAAGAACACGAAGGTCTTGAGCAGGAACCAGATGATCCCCGGCACATAATACAGCAC
>JBJTTE010000288.1:0-22299 GCA_046080005.1 Erythrobacter sp. | reverse complement strand
TCCGACAGGACGGTCGAGCCCTGCATGTCGCCGCCGATCACCTGATGCGCCCAATACTGGTGGCCGAATTCATGCGCGGTCACGTAAGCGACGTAGTCAATCGTCTCGGGGTCGCGCACGTCGGCGGCAAAGCCGATGCTCGCCGAATAGGGCATGGTGCCCGCGAAGGCCTGCGCGAAGGTCTGATAGCCCGGAAACTCGATGATCCGCCCATAGCCGAATTGGTAAGGGCCGAAGTTCTTTTGGTAATAGGCGAGCGAGGTCTTCATCGCCTGCAGCATCGAAGGCACGTTCCAGGTGTGGCGCGGATCGTGATAGACGCTCAGCAGCACCGGACCGACCTGCTCTTCGGCCACTGCATAGCGCGCCGATTGCACCGAGAAGAAGTTGAGGATCGGTGCCGGGCTCTGGAACACCGCCACGCGGCGGCCACCCTTCACTTCGTCCGAGACCTTGTTGCCGGGGGCAATCGGCACCTGGTCGGCCTCGGTGCTGATGGTGATGCGCGAATTGACCCAGTCCGCGCCGACATAGTTGCGGACTTGGGCTGACGTATCTTCAAGCTTGGCCATGCGCAGCTCGTCGGGCAGACCCTGACGGCGGCGCGCGGTGCGATCCGTCAACAACCCGCCGCGGTCCATTCCGATGACCGGCGCAAAGGCAAAGTTGTTCACGAAAGTGCCGTTATCGAGGATGTCAGTCGCTGGCGAGCCATTGGCAAAGCCGCGCCGCCAGATTTGCGAGGTGAAGTCGAGCCGCGTCACCGCTCCGGGTGCGAGCGGGGTGTCGAAGCGGTAGATGCGGTGGAAGAAGCGCTTGTCATGCGTGGCAAGCTTTGCCCCCGCAATCGCAAGCTGCGAATATTCCGCCCCGTCATCACCCTGCCGGATATGCAGCTCGGAAATCGGCACGCCGCTGTCATTGCGCAGGTCATAATGGCCTTTGACGGTCAGCCGCCGCTCGCCCGGATAGATCGCAATATCGAAAGCCACATCGGTCACCACCGGGCGCGGCAGGCCTTCATATTTCAGATATTTGCGCTCGTATTCGGCGGTGCGCGCCTCGGCCTCGTCGGAGGTTTCATAGGTGTTGAGCACCTTGATGTTCTGGTTGATCACCACCCCGGTGCCAACCATCCCGGCCACTGCCGCGAGCGCAATCCCGCCCGACGCCGGGGTAATCCGCGCCAGCATTCCCTTGAGGCGAGGCACCACCGCCACCACAGTCCCGCGCGGCCAGAGCCAGTGCGCGAGCACCAGCAGCAGCGCCCCGAAACACGCCCAATAGGCCCGCGCGATCGCCGCACCGACCCAGAATCCGCTCGACGAATTCATGTCGGACAGCGGCTCGCCCGGCCCGCCACCGAAGTTATAGAGCATGTTGGTATAGCCAAGGTTCTGCATGAAGATGCGTGCGACGAACCACACCAGAAACAGGCCCCAGCCGATATATTTGTTGGGGCTGAGCACCTGAAAGAACACCGCCAGCACAGCAAACAGCAGCAGATCGATGCTCTGCGGCACCACGAAAGCGGTGAGATAAAGGCCAAGATCAATACTCGGCGCGCCCTTCACCGCCTGATAGGCAATGCCCGTCAGCATCCCGGCGAGCGACATCGCGAGGAGCACGGCGAAAATGGCAAGGATCTTCGGCACGAACACCGCCCAGGCCGGCACCGGGGTGGCCGAGAGGATCTCGGTGATCTTCACATCCCGTTCGCGCCATACCAACTCGCCGCCATAGAACACCGCAACAATCAGGCTGAACAGGAACATGTTCTGCGTCACGGTCGTGATCACGTCGGCGGTCAGCGGATAAGACGGGGTGCCAAACAGGGTCTGTGCGAAAGCAAGGTTCAACCCGATCAGCGCCAGCGCGAGGATCAGCAAAACAATCAGGCCGGGGCTTTTGAACACCAGCATCACCTCAGTCGTCAGGCGCATCCGGAAGCTTGCCAGCGCGTGACCAAAGCCAAAGCTGCGCGTGACCGGCGCGGTGAGGGCCTGCGGAGCCACAGCCCCGGCCTTGGCAACACGCGCCGCCTGCTTGGCAAGCCGCCGCTGGCGCCAGCGCGATGGCGCGCGCTCGGTCAGGCTGAACCGGGCCCAGGCCAGACCAAGAAACAGCGCGGCCAGCCCCAGCACGAAGACGCGGTTGAACAGCATATTGCCTTCGAGCGGCACCAGCCGCGTGTTCATATCCGCCGCTGTCCAATAGCGCGAAACCTCGCCAATCGCGCCCGAGCCAAGCGGCTCGTAACGGGCGAGGGCGTCCTGATAGGAGGGATCGGCGCCCAAGATCGTGGCAATGCTGAGATAGCCCAGCACCAGCACCAAGACCCCGATATAGCTCGCCAGCATCGAGCGCGTCAGCGTCGCGAGGCTGAACAAAAGCGCCGGATGACAGGATGATATTGGGCACTGCGATGACGAGAAACGGCCAAGCATAGGTGGCAAAACCGCCCGGCCCCACCGTTTCGGGATCGACCCAGGGCATGGCCGCGCCGAGCGCAATGCCGAGCGGCGCGGCGATATAGCCGAGCAGCGCAATCACCAGCCCGCCAAGGAAGCGCCCAGCAAGAAACTGCGTGCGACCCACCGGGGTCGCGCGGATCATCGGGCCGAAGCCGGTCACATCATCGCGCACCACCGCATTGGCAACAAAGGAGGTAATGACAAAGAGATAGAAGGTCGCCAACGCACCGATCGCAACAGTCACCGCATAGGGCGAATTTTCGTGCACCGATCCGGGCGTGCCAATGCTGACATTATCGCTGGCACTGATCCCAAAGCCGATCAGCAGGAAGATCGCGACCGAAACCCAGAACAGGGGGTTTCTGAGCTGATAGCGGATTTCGAATGCAGCGAGGCTGGCGGTTAGCATGGCTCGGTGCCTCCCTTACGCTGCTTGGGCAAGGTCGGCGCGGCGGGTTTCAGCCAGCGTCGCGAAATACACATCCTCGAGCCCGCCACTGACCGGTGCAAAGCCTTCAGGCGGGCTGTCCGCGAGCACGTGGACGACGATCTCGCCCGCGAAAAAGCGGTGCGAGATGACTTCGTGACTCGCTTGCATCTCCGCGAGGTGCGTGTGCGGCACAGTGCGCTGCCACACCCGCCCTTGCGTCGAGGCGATCAGATCATGCGGTGCGCCTTCCAGCCGCAGCTTGCCGCCCGCCAGCACCGCCATGCGCGGGCACAGGTCAGCAACATCATCGACGATGTGCGTGGAGAGGATGACCACCACATTCTCGCCAATCCCGGCGAGCAGATTGAGGAAACGGTTGCGCTCTTCCGGATCAAGCCCGGCGGTGGGTTCATCGACGATGATCAGTTCCGGCTCGCCGATCAGCGCCTAGGCGATGCCAAAGCGTTGGCGCATCCCGCCCGAAAAGCCCGCAATCGCCTTGCCCCGCACCGACCAGAGATTGGTCTGATTAAGCAGGTGTTCGACCATGGCCTTGCGTTCTGACCCGTTGTTGACGCCCTTGAGCACCGCCATGTGATCGAGCATCTGGTAGGCCGAGACGCGCGGATAGACGCCGAAATCCTGCGGCAGATAGCCGAGCGTGCGGCGCAGCCGGTCGGGCTCGGCGAGCACGTCGATATCGCCAAAGGTGATGCTGCCCTGCGTGGGCGCTTGCAGGGTGGCGATGGTGCGCATCAGCGTCGATTTGCCCGCGCCGTTCGGCCCCAGCAGCCCGAACATGCCCTTGGGAATGGTGAGACTCACATCGTCGAGCGCATGGGTGCCGTTGGGATAGACATGGCTGACGCCGGTGAGTTCGAGCATGATGGTCCCCTGGATTAACCCCGCCTATCCTAACGCGGGGACCTTCAAGATAAAGCCGTGTTGATGGAGCGATACGCGCCGCTGATCGACCCAGTGTGTCGTTCGTCGATGATGGTTGACGGGTGGGCCGATCAGGCGAGCAGTTTGCGCGGACCGGGGCCTTCGGCGGCAAGCTGATCCTCGGGGTTCCAGATCGCGCAATGGGTAAGGCTCAGGCACCCGCAACCGATGCATCCGTCGAGCCGGTCGCGGGTGCGGGCAAGCTCGGCGATGCGCTGATCAAGCTGCGCGCGGATCCTGCCGCTGATCGCCTCCCAGTCGCGCGCGGTCGGAGTGCGGCCCTGCGGCAGCGCAGCGAGCTGCGCCTCGATCTCGTCCAATGACAGGCCAAGCCGCTGGGCGATCAGGATGAAGCTCAAGCGGCGGATATCGGAACGCAGAAAGCGCCGCTGGTTGCCGCCTGTCCGCACCGGCTCAACCAGGCGCTTGTCCTCGTAAAAGCGGATCGCCGAAACACTCAGACCAGTGCGGCGCGCGACCTCGCCAATAGGGATGAGATCGGTCGGTTTGAGGCGGCGGGCGGGCATGGCGGCGTGGTCCTCGCGAAAAAGCTTGACCTCAAGTTAGGTTAAGATTGCATCGTCTTTAAGCTGATTGATTCGCACCTCATTAAGCGAGTGTGTTTCATCAACTTGCACGAAAGGAATTGCCCATGCCGACCGGCCATCTCGAACACGTCAACATCACCGTCAGCGATCCCGATCGATCGGCGGCTCTCCTGCAGCAGCTGTGCGGCTGGCACGAACGCTGGCGCGGCCCGTCGCAGCTGGGCGGCTCGACCATCCATGTCGGTAATGAGGTGGAATATCTGGCGGTCTACACGCGCGGAAGCCCGGTGCCGCGCTTTAGCAAGGGTCAGCCGCTCAACCATGTCGGGCTGGTGGTCGATGATCTTGATGCCGCTGAAGATGTGGTCAAGGCGGTCGGACTGGTCCCCTTCAGCCATGCCGATTATGAACCCGGGCGGCGGTTCTACTTCTTCGACTGGGACGGGATCGAGTTCGAGATCGTCAGCTACGCCTAGAGCGGTTTGCGATCAGGCTGCGCCAAATCGACCGCTCTAGGTTGCTGTTTTACCGCATTTTCCGAACCCTCAGGTATTCCACCTGACTGGAAAACGCTCTAGAGCAGCCCCGGCTGGCTGGTCGCACCTTTGGCCCAGGGGTCAGTGGTGCGATCGATAGCGATCGGGCCCGCCCACGGCCGGCATAGTGCCAAGGCCTCTTGCGGCGGTCCCGACACCCAGCCTGCATAGTCCTGCGGCGCGAGCAGCACCGGCATCCGCTCGTGAACGCTCGCGACATCGGTGCCTGCGCTGTCGGTCATCACCATCGCATAGCAATCGCCCCATTCATCCGAGCGGCTCCATACCCCGGCGGCGGCGAAGACCGGTGCATCGCCAAGCGAGCGATCGTCCAAAGACAACCATGTCCGCGTCATCCGCCCCCTCGCCCCTTGCGCCTCGGCCCAAGCGGTGAGCGGGATCAGGCAGCGGCGGTGTTCAAAAGCGTGGCGCCAGAAGAATGTGCTGAGCTTGTCGCTGCGCGCATTATTGACCGGCTTGGGCTTGAGCGGTTGTCCTTGCTTGCCCTTGAGCACCAGCGGGAAGCCCCAGTTCATCGCCTTGAGCGCGCCGTCTGCCACCACCAGCCCGGCATAGCCCGGATAGGCCTCGGCGGCGAAGTTCGCGCCCGCTGCCCCTTCCACCGCCCTGAACCACGCAGCGACTTCACTGACGTTCTTGGTCATGCGGTAAAGGTTGCACATGCGCAGCGGACCCTAAGCGTTCCCGACCACAAAGCACGCCGCTGCCATTAGCGCCCCGGCCCAGCGGTTCGACCGGAAGCGGGCGAGCGGGTTCAGCGGGTCATCGGCGTCGAGCGTCACCACTTGCCATGCGAGATGCCCCGCTGCTGGCAACAGCGCGATGCAGGCCAGCCAATCCGCGCGGTAGAGCCAGAACCCGAGCGCCCACAGCGCTATCGCCAGAGCATAGAACCCCGCGATCCCTACCCGCACCTGCGCCCCCATCGCCAGCGCCGAGGAGCGGATGCCGACCATCGCGTCATCCTCGCGGTCTTGCAGGGCATAGATCGTGTCGTAGCCGATCACCCAGCAGATGCACCCGGCATAGAGCGCGGCAAGCGCGTCCCAATTGTCCCACCGGAGCTCGCTCCAGCCGACCAGCAGCCCCCAGTTGAACACCATCCCCAGCCACGCCTGCGGCCACCAGGTGATGCGCTTCATGAAGGGATAGGCGGCGACCAGCGCAAGGCTGCCGAGCGCCACAAGCTGCGCCTGCCAGCGCAGTTGGAGGAGGACGATCAGGCCAATGCCGCACAGCGCCAGCAGCCAGCCCCACGCGGCCTTCTTGGAGACGCGTCCGCTCGCGACGGGGCGCAAGGCGGTGCGCGCCACCTGCCGGTCAAGATCGGCATCGATGATGTCATTATAGACGCAGCCTGCCCCGCGCATCGCGATGCTCCCGAGCAGCAGCCAGCCGAGCAGGACCAATTGCGCACCCGCGCCCGCCAGCCACACGCCGAAGACACAGGGCCAGAACAGCAGCCACCAGCCGATCGGCCGGTCAAACCGCGCCAGCAACGCCAGATCACGCGGCAGTTGGGGGAGACGCGCGACGAGCCCTTGATGCTCGCTGTCGGGGACGATCGGCGCGTTCATGCTTGTTCCCTAGCGCTGCTTCCGCCTAGTGCATAGCCATGCCCGCAACCCCTGCCTTGCCCCCGAAAAGCGCCCCGCGCCTGTTTGTGGCCGAGGAATTGCGGGCCGGCGCAAGCGTACGGATCGACGGCAATCCCGCGCATTACCTCGCCCGCGTGATGCGCGCGGTACATGGCGATATCGTCATTCTGTGCGATGACATCAGCGGGGAGTGGGCCGCGCGGGTGGTCGATGCAGGCAAGCGCGAAGTGGTGCTCGACGTGGCCGAAATGCTGCGCCCGCGCGAGGCGGTGCCTGATCTCTGGCTCTGTCCGGCGCTGCTCAAGAAAGACCGCTTCGATCTGGTGCTGGAGAAAGCCACCGAGCTTGGCGCCGCGCGCATTCAGCCGCTCATCACCCGCCGCTGCGTGGCTGACAAGCTCAATCTCGAGCGTGCCCGCGCGATCACCACCGAGGCGGCCGAACAATGCGCCCGGACCGCGCTGCCCGGCTTGGCCGATCCGTTGCGGCTCGACGCGTTACTGGCGGGCTGGCCCGAGGACCGAGCCCTGTTCTTCGCCGACGAAAACGGGGGCGAGCCTGCCGCCGCCGCTTTCCGGGCGCATCACGGCCCCGCGGCGATCCTCACCGGTCCCGAGGGCGGGTTCGACGATGCCGAGCGCGCCGCCATCCGCGCCCACCCAGCCGCGCGCGCCATCACCCTCGGCCCGCGAATCCTGCGCGGCGAGACCGCTGCAATCGCCGCCCTTGCCCTCTGGATGGCCACCGCCGGGGACTGGTAACGGGGCGCATCGCCATAATCCCGCAAGACAATTCGGCTTGCGCGCGACAAACGCGAATTTGCCTTTCCACGGTCAAACCCGTTTTCTAAAGCCACCGGCCAGAAAGGCCCTGTAATGAGCACACGCGAAGCTTCCTCTATCAATGATCCAGTGATCGAAAGCTTCGACCAGCTCGTCGCGCCGATGATCAAGGGCGAGAAGCCGCCCGAGCGCTGGCGGATCGGCACCGAGCACGAGAAGCTGGTTTACAAGCTCGATGATCACCGCGCCCCTTCCTACGAGGAACCCTGCGGTATTCGTGATTTACTGGCGGGGCTTGAGCCATTCGGCTGGAGCCCGGTGGAGGAAGGTGGCAAGGTGATCGCGCTCAACGGCACAGACGGTGCCGTCAGCCTTGAACCGGCAGGCCAGCTCGAACTCTCTGGCGCGCCGCTTGAAAACCTCCACCAGACCTGCGCCGAAACCGGCCGCCATCTGGCGCAGGTCAAGGAAGTCGGCGAGCGCTGCGGCCTAGGCTATCTCGGTCTCGGCATGTGGCCCGACAAGGCCCGCGAAGAGCTGCCGATCATGCCCAAGGGCCGCTACGACATCATGCTGCGGCATATGCCGCGCGTCGGCTCGATGGGGCTCGACATGATGCTGCGGACCTGCACGATCCAGGTCAATCTCGATTACCAGTCCGAAGCGGACATGGTGAAGAAGTTCCGGGTCAGCCTCGCGCTCCAACCCCTCGCGACTGCGCTCTTCGCCAATTCTCCCTTCACCGAGGGCAAGCCCAACGGCTTCCTGTCCTATCGCTCGCATATCTGGTCAGACACTGATCCGGCGCGCACCGGGATGCTGCCATTCGTCTTCGAGGACGGCTTTGGCTATGAGCGCTGGGCGACGTACATGCTTGATGTGCCAATGTATTTCGTCTTCCGTGAGGGTAAATATATCGACGCTGCCGGGCTTTCGTTCCGCGATTTTCTTGATGGCAAGCTCTCGGTTCTGCCCGGTGAGCGGCCGACCCAGAGCGACTGGTGGGATCACCTCTCGACCGCTTTTCCCGAAGTGCGCCTCAAGAGCTTCCTTGAAATGCGCGGCGCCGATGGCGGCCCGTGGAACAAGATCTGTGCGCTCCCCGCCTTCTGGGTCGGACTGCTCTATGATCAGACCGCGCTCGATGCGGCGTGGGATCTGGTCAAGCACTGGACGATGGCGGAGCGCGAGGCGCTGCGCAGTGCCGCGCCCCGGCTGGCGCTGGATTCGCCCATTCCCGGCGGCGGCACCCTGCGCGATATCGGTCGCGAGGCGCTGCGCATCGCGCGCGGCGGGCTGGCGGCGCGCGCGCGGCTCAATGCTGCGGGCGACAACGAGACCGGCTATCTCGAGACACTCGACGAGATCGTAGCCAGCGGCAAGGTGCCCGCGCAGCGCCTGCTCGATGCCTATCACGGCGAGTGGAATGGCGACATCACCCGCGTCTATGAACAATCATTCTGAGGGAGGGATACCAAGATGCTGATCGTACTGGCAAAAGCACAAGTGGGAGAAGCCGCATTGGAGGCGGCAAAAGCAGTGATTGCCGACATGGTCGCCGCCTCGAACGCCGAGGAAGGCTGCATCACCTATGCCTTCACGCAAGATCTGGTCCAGCCGGGGATCATCCACATCGTCGAGAAGTGGACCGACGAAGCCGCCCTCGCCGCGCACTTCGCCACACCGCACATGGCGGCCTTTGGCGCGGGGATCGCAGGGCTCGATTTCAAGGTCATCGAAGCCTTGAAATTCCACACTGATGAAGGATTGCCGGTGATGTAATCCTACTCGGCCGGAACCGCATGCGGCGCGTCCGCATGCGCGGCTCCGCGTACGGCGAGGCGGCGCTTGATGCGCACAAGCGGGGCAGTGATCAGCCGTGCTCTTCCATCCAGGCATGATAATCGCGGTATTTGGGGTCTTCGGCGAGCAAATGCACCTCCTCGGTGCGTGCGCGCCAGTAGTATATGGCGTTGACGACGAGTAGGAAAATGCAATTGCGCACCGCTTCGATCGGCGATCCGGTGGTGATCAGGAAGGGCAGGACCGAGGCCCACCAGAACAGGTTCTTGGACAGGTAGGCCGGGTGCCGGGTGAAGCGGTACGGCCCGTTGGTCAGCACGCCGCGATAGGTGAGGTTTGAAAAGCGGATCCCGAAGACCACCGTTGCCCAGGCGTAAACACCTGTAAGAAAGATCAGAAATCCGCCCCACGCCCATAGCAGCACAGTGTTGTCGGCCAGCCAGTGCCCCCAGCCGGCAGTGCCAAATTCATAACTCAGGATCTGGTCATTGGGGCCAATGATCCCCCACACAAAGGGCGGGTAGCACAGCAAAGCTGCGAGCCAGCCTGCGAGCAGCGGGTTGCCAGAGCGGATATGCGAATCCAGCGGGCGCAGCGTCAGCAGATAGCCGACAGTGCCGATCTGCACATCGATCACAAACAGTAGCGTCACCAGCAGCATCACGAAATCGACAGGATTGGCAAGGAGTTGCGCGGGTTGGGCCTCCACCACTTGCGCAAAGCCGGGGGGCAGGATCGAGATCATGAAGGCGCCGAAAAAGCCCTTGATCGCCCAGGAGCGGCAGTGCTTGGCGATGGCACCCGCGTCCCAGTGCGAACGTCCGATGACCCCGCCGCCGATCACAAACGCGCCGAAGTGAAAGCACCCGTCGCGCGGCTCCACGAGGTAGCGGTCAAGCCAGATTACGTAAGGAACAGAAAGGATTACGAGCGGAAGGATGGTGAAGCTCAGGACCTCCATGGCGAACAGGTAATTGCCCGCCCAATACCACCGTCCCAGCGCATAGAAGGCCGCGATCAGCGCCCAGGTGACCCACAATCCGACCAGCTTGATCACCGCCACGGGCATTACCTCGGCCAGCGGACGCTTCAGGTTCCAGTCGATCCCGGTTGACGGCCGCCGGTGCACCTTGTCGACCAGCACGGACCACAGGACCATCGGCACAGCGGTCAGAAACATTGCCATCAGCGCCGCATAAGCCCCTGAAAGAACGCCCCTTTCACCGCCAAGCGCGCCGCTCAGACCAAGCCCGTTGGCAAGCTCCGGATAGGCGCGGCAGAAGGCAATCCAGAGGCCCAGCCCAGCCAGACCCGCGAGCCCCACACCGGTCGAAACATCGCTCACCGGCAAGGCTGGAGCGCGTGCGCCAGGTGGCGTTGGAACGGGGGAAAAGGGCGCGGCCATGGCCGGAATGGCCTACCAGCAAAGGGTTAACGGGTCGCCAAGAGCACGCCAAAGCCCCGCAAAGGCTGGCTGAAAGGGGTCAAGCGGGGGTCTGGAGCGGGCCAAGCGCCCCGCTACCGAAAAACCCCTGTTGGAGACTACTTCCAGGCGTGGATCGTGCCGCTATCATCCAACAGGTAGAGATAGCCGTCCGCCACCACCGGTCCCAGGCTGACCGGTTGCCCGATATCGGCAAACAGCGAGGCTGAGCCCTCGCCCGCGCTGATCTTCCACACCTCGCCGCGCGAGTTGGCCACCCAGAGCTGGCCGCCTGCGAGCACCGGGCCGGTCCAGAAGATCGGACCTTCCTTGTCTTCCTCGTCCCGATAGCGTTGCAGCTGGGTGATCCAGCGCACCCGGCCGCTCGACCGGGCGATCGCCAGCAGGCGCGCATCATCGGTGAGCGCGAAAATCCACTCGCCCGCGATGGCCGGCGTGGAAATCCCGGCAAGGTTCAGTTCCCAGATGCGCTGGCCGGTGACCAGTTCATAGGCCGCCATGCGTCCGCCCTGCCCCAGCGCATAGACCCGGCCCGAATCGATGATCGGATCGGCATCAATGTCCGTAATCGTGCCCACCGTGGTCGAGATATTGGTGCGCGCCAGCGCGTCTGACCACAGCACCCGGCCATTTTCGTAGCGGTAGGCGGTCAGCTCCCCGCTCGAATAGCCCGCCACAATCGTACCCTGCCCCGCCGCCGGGGCCGCCACGCCGAACACCCCCGATTGGGTGTTTGATCCGCTTTCATCCCAGATGGTCGAGCCATCCGCCGTATTGAGCGAGATCAGCTGATTGTCCTGCGTCATCACAAACAGTTCGTTGAACGCGATGGTCGGCGAGCCGCGCAGGGGACCGGCTGGCTTGACCTTCCAAATCACCTCGCCGGTCTCGGCATTGACCGCCTTGGTCTCGCCCACCCCGTTGGTGGCGTAGACCTTGCCCGCATCATAACTGACGCCGCCGCCAAAGGTTGCCGGGTTCTGATCCTTGGTAATGTCCTCATCATCGCGCGACCACAGCCGTGCGCCGGTGTTCTTGTCGAAGGCGATGATGATCCCGTCGGTGCCTTCGGCAAACAGCTTGCTCCCGCCGATCACCGGGGCTGCGGCAAGCCGCATCCGGTTGGTCGATCCGGCAATCCTCGCGGTCCAGACCTTGGTGGGGTTTTCCGCCAGCGCGAGATGACCGTAGGACTTGCTTGCCGAGCCGCCGGGCTGACCCCACTCCTGGTTCGAGCGCGGGGGCGGCAGCACCACGCTGATCGCAGCGAGCGCCGGATCGACTTCGGCGCCGCTTTCGATCCGCGAGAGGATCGGCATGCGATTGCCGACGGTCGGCGTGGTCTTGTCATCGCCGCCGCCGAACAGCCCGCCCTTGCAACCGCCCAGCCCCGCTGCCATCAGCCCTGCCAGCACGGCGCTGCGCGCAATTTTCGTGTAAGTCATACCCGTCCGTTCCAAATTTTCCGTCTACTCGGCCGCAACTGTGCTGCCAGCCTCCCCTTCAGACGCCACCACCCCCTGATCCTTGAGCAATTTGTCGACATCGACCACCGCGTCAACGCCCAACAGCCCTGCCATCTGGCGCGCGCGGCTGCGCAGTGTTTCGGGCAGGTCCTCATCCTTGGCGATGTCCGCAAAGAGCTTGCCTGCCGCCGCGCGGTCGCCGCTTTCCAGATGGGCCATCGCCACCAGCTCGCCCGCGCTACCGAAATAGGGATTGTCCGACTTGGCCAGCGATCCGAGCGCGGCGATCACATCGGCGGGCTTCATCTGGTCGAAATTGATGCTGACATCGCGGATGCGAGCAAGATCGCGCAATGCCGGTGGCGCGTCCGTATCGGCGGCGATTTCCTTGTAGAGCCCGGTTGCCTTGGCGCTGTCCCCCGCCTCGAGCGCGGCACCGGCCTGCAGGAAGCGCGCAGCGGCGCGGGCACCGGACGAATTGCCGTCAGCCAGCAAAGGCGCGACCTTTTCCGATGCGCTCTTGAAATCGTTCTGGTCGGCATAATCGAGCGCGGAAATCATCGTTTCGGCCTGCTTTTCCAGAGCGCTTTCGGCATAGTTGTCCCACACCAGATAGGCGCCGAGCGCGGCGATCCCGGCGGTGATGCCGCCCAGCACCTTCAGCCCATGGGCGCGCAGGAACTCGAGCACGGCATCCTCGCGCACCGCCTCGTCGATTTCGCGGATCAGCACTTCGTCTTCGCGCGACGGGCCGGGAGCAGTGGGGGTGGTGGTTGGAATGCGCGCCATAGGGGGCCAGAGATCCTCGATATATTCATGGGCCGCGCTGCGGCCAGGACGAGCGCGCTCTTTAGGCAGGTGAGACGGTGCGCGCAATGGCGGCTAACACTCTTGGCAGGTATGATGCGGCGGAATTGAACTGTGGATGAAGAACAAGGCGGCTCAGAACGTGCGGCCCATCGCTTGGGCATAGACAGCTTCATCGGCCGCGAGCCTGCTGGCGCTGTCAAACTCGGCGCGCGCGCGGGCCTGATTGGTGGCTCCTATAGCGGCGCGCAGAGCCGGATCGGCAGCGAGCCTGACAAGCGCCTCGGTCAGCGCGCGGCTATCGCCCGGCGGCGCGACGAATGCCCGGTTCGGCTCTGACACGATCGCGGCAATATCGCCCACATCAGGAGCAGCGACCGGCAGCCCGGCGGCCATGGCTTCCACAACCGAGAGCGGGAACTGCTCCGAGGCCAAGGAAAGCGCGAAGATATCAAGCAGGCCAACCGTCCGCGCCGGATCGACATTGCCGGGAAGGTGGACGCGCGCGGCGATACCATGCGCGGCGGCGGCGGCGCGGATCGTGCCATGCTCCGGACCCTCACCGCAGATCACCAGATGCCATTCGTCAGGCAGACTGGCGAAGGCGGCGACCAGATCGGGCAGCCGCTTGACCGGGCGCAGGCCTGCGAGGGTGCCAACCCAGAAGCTGCCCGCGCTTTTGCGGATCGGCAGCGCGCCAGGATCGGGCGGGTCAGCGAAAGCGGCGGTATCAATGCCATTGGGAATGCGGCTGAACCGCGCAGCCGGCTGATGCCAGACAGTGCGCGCGGTTGCCTCCAGCCCGGTAGAGGGAACGATCAGCCGCGCCGCCCGCCCCAAGCCCAAGCGGCGGTAGAGATTGCGGCCGGGATTGAGGCGCTGCGCCTCGTCCTCGTTGAAGCCGTCCTCATGGTGCACCAGCGGCGGCAGGCCGTAGGCGCGGGCAAACAGACGATGCGCCATCACCACGTCCATCCCGCCCCAGTTATAGGTGCAGACGAGGTCAAAGGGCTGCATCGCCCGGGCCAGCGATGCCAGCCGCGTTGGCGTCGGCATGCCGGTCAGCGCAGGAAAGCGGGCCGGGTAGTCGACCGGCACGTCGGGTGCGATCAGCGCAGCAGCTGCCATCGCTCCGGGCTCGGCCGAGACGATGGTGTGCTGGAGCCGCGCGCCCCAGACGTTCATCAGCCGAACACAGCGCACCTCTTTCCCGCCTGCGGAAAAGGTTGAATGACAATGCAGAACGCGGGGGGGGGATGCGACGCACATCCCCGGCGGAGGTGGTCACTCGACGTCTTCCAGCAGCGCAAGGATCGCCGCGCGCACCTCAGGCTCGTCGAGCGTGGGCGCATGGCCGATGCGTGGCACGCTGATGGAGCGCATGGCGGGATTGCGCACCCCCATCTGCTTGACCGTATCCTCGCTCAGCAAATCCGACAGCGCACCGCGCACCAGCAGCATCGGCACACCGCGCAGCGCCTCATAGGCAAGCCAGAGATTGGGCGGCGCGGCATTGCCCGGTTTGGCGAAAGGCTCGGCGATCGCCATGTCATAATCGAAGCCGATCCGCCCGTTCTGGGTCACCACCATCGTCCGCTTGGCCATTTCGAGCCACTGGTCGAGATCGAAATCGGGAAAGGCGCTGCCATGGGCTTCGGCGAGCCCGCGCGCGGCATGCACCCAGGTCGGGTAGCTGCGCCCCTGCCCGACATAGCCCGAGATTCGCGCGATCCCTTCGGGATTAAGCTCCGGCCCGATATCGTTCATCACCACCGCTGCCATCCGTCCCGGCTTGCCAGCGGCCATCACCATCGTCATCAGCCCGCCCATCGACGTGCCTATGACCACAAAGCGGGTGATCCCCTCCTCAGCGAGCAGTTTCTCGACGTCTGGGACATAGTGGTTAGCTGTGTAAGTGTCCGAATCCGGCGCATAGTCCGAAAGGCCCCGCCCGCGCATCTCGGTGACGATCACCCGGCGGCTGGCGGCCAGCACTTCCGCCAGCGAGGCAAAATCACGGGCATTGCGCGTCAGGCCATGCATGCACAGCACCGGCAGGCGCGTGCTGCCTTCCGGCCCCGGATAGTTGCGATAATGCAGGTTAAGCCCGTCGCTGCTGGTCCAGTAACGATCTTCGTAAGTGGCAGCCATGAACGGCGATATTCCCTTTGATTCGCTAGGCAGGCGGCGGCTTGCGCATGCCTTTGATTGATCCCACTATCGCGGGATGAGCGAGCCTGTGCAACACCCGGATGTGTCTGTGTCCTATCATCCCGACCCTGCGATCCTTACGCTGGCCCCGTGGCTGGGCGATAAGGTCGCTGCGGCGGACTTTCCCGAGACCCGGCTGCGCTGGCGCAATGATCGTGCGGCGGCGAGCATCGGGCTGGCAGGCCTCACGGATGAGGCCTGGGCAGCGCATTTCGGGCGCTTCGTGCCGCTCGAAGGCAACCTGCCCCAGCCGCTCGCGCTGCGCTATCACGGGCACCAGTTCCGCGTTTACAACCCCGAGATCGGCGACGGGCGCGGTTTCCTGTTCGCACAGATGCGGGGCGCCGACGGTCGGCTGATGGACCTTGGCACCAAGGGATCGGGCCGGACCCCTTGGAGCCGCAGCGGCGATGGCCGCCTGACGCTGAAGGGCGCGGTGCGCGAGATTCTGGCGACCGAGAAGCTTGAGGCCCTGGGCGTTAACACCTCGAAGACCTTCAGCGTGATCGAAACCGGCGAGCAGCTGTCGCGCGGCGATGAGCCCTCCCCGACCCGCTCGGCAGTGCTGGTGCGGCTCAGCCATTCGCATATTCGCATCGGGACCTTCCAGCGGCTGCTGGCGCTTGAGGCTGCCGACGAGATGGCGGCGCTGATCGATTACTGCCTCACCCATTTCCCCGGCCCGCCTCCGCCCGAGGACGCCCCGGACCGCGACAATCCCGCGATCCGGCTGATGCATCAGGTGGTCGAGCGCATGGCCGATCTTGCGGCGAGCTACATGGTCGCTGGTTTCGTGCATGGGGTGCTCAACACCGACAATATGAACGTGACCGGCGAGAGCTTTGATTACGGCCCATGGCGCTGGCTGCCGGCGTGGGATGAGGGCTTTACCGCCGCCTATTTCGACCACGGCGGCCTCTACGCCTTCGGTCGTCAGCCTGAGGCGTTGCACTGGAATTGCGGGCAGTTGGCCGTGGCGCTGCGTCTCCATGCCGAAGCCCCGCCGCTCATCGCCGCGCTCGACCGCTTCGGGCCGCTTTACATGGCAGCGGTCGGGCGGCGCTGGTGCTGGCGCTTGGGGCTGGTGAGCCAGGGGGTCGAGGCCGATACCCAGCTCGTCGCCGCCTGCGAGGCGGCGATGCGCGAGGAGCGCGCCCAGCCCGATGCTTTCTTCTTTGCCCAACGTGGCGGGCGCGGCGCAGCGACAGTTCGGCTTGGCGATGCGCTGGCCGCCTATCAGGCGGTTCAGGACACGCACCCCTATTGGCGCGATGCGCAGCCGCAAACGATGCTGATCGACGAGGTCGAGACAATCTGGGCGGCCATTGACGCAGGCGATGATTGGGGACCGCTCGACGCCAAGGTCGCTGCGCTCCGCCGCATGGGCGAGGCCCATGGCTCTGCCCCCGTGCCTGCGGGGCATGCGGAGTAACGCCTGCCCCCTATCTTTTCCGCTTCATTCACGTTACGGCGCAGCCCTGATTGCGGGGGCAAACAAAACAGGCGGATAACGGCCCGATGACTGACGGCATGACCGACAATATCCTCATTTCATGCGAACCGGCGAGCGGCGAGGAATTGTGGCGCGGCACCATCAGCGATATCGACGCGGCGGTCTCGATTGCGGCACGCCTGGGCGCCCTGGGCTGCACGCGCCCTGACCGAGCGGATCGAACTCATGCGCGCCTTTGCCAATACGGTGCGCCGCGATGCCGAGATGCTCGCCGAGCTGATCGCGCGCGAGGCGGGCAAGCCCCTGTGGGAAGCGCGCACCGAGATCGACGCGGTCGTGAACAAGATCGATATTTCGGTGCAGGCCTATGCCGAGCGCACGGGCAAGAAAAAGCTCGACGCCGGGGTCGGTGCCAGTGCGGCGCTGCGCCACAAGCCGCACGGCGTGATGGCGGTGCTCGGCCCGTATAATTTTCCAGCGCACCTGCCCAATGGGCACATCGTCCCCGCGCTGATGGCGGGCAATGCGGTGATATTCAAGCCGTCTGAAAAGACCCCGGCTGTGGGCGAGGCACTGGTTAGTGCCTTCCACCGCTCGGGCGTGCCCGAGGATGTCATCCAGCTGGTCGTGGGCGGGCCCGAACAGGGCAAAGCCCTGGTCGCCCATCCCGGGATTGATGGCGTGCTGTTCACCGGATCAGCGCAGGCCGGGATCGCGATCAACCGCAAGCTCGCCGCCGCGCCGGGCAAGATCGTTGCGCTGGAGATGGGGGGCAATAATCCAGTGGTGGTGATCGACACCCCCAAGCTCGCCGATGCCGCAGCGCTGGTCATCCAGAGCGCCTTTACCTCTGCCGGACAGCGCTGCACCGCCGCGCGGCGGCTGATCGTCAAGGAAAGCGTCTATGATCCGCTGATGGCGGAACTGATCCCGATGGCGCGCAAGCTGATGGTCGGCGATCCGCTCGGTGAGCCGCAGCCCTTCATGGGTCCGGTGATCGATAATGACACCGCCGAGCGGCTGATGGAGAGCTTCGTCGCGCTCATCACCGCGGGGGGCCGCGCATTGCTCAACATGCGCCGCTCGCTCCCCGATCTGCCCTTCCTCAGCCCCGGCATCATCGATGTGACAGCCATCCCTGATCGGCCCGACATCGAATTGTTCGGCCCGCTGCTGCAAGTGATCCGCGTCCCCGATCTCGACACTGCGATTACCGAGGCCAACAATACCCGCTTTGGCCTGTCAGCTTCGCTGATCGGGGGAACGCCCGATGACTATGGGCGGTTCTGGGCCAATATCCGCGCCGGGATCATCAACTGGAACTCGCCCACCAACGGGGCCTCGTCAAAGGCACCGTTTGGCGGGATCGGCCTGTCGGGCAACCATCGCCCGGCCGCCTATTACGCCGCCGATTACTGCGCCTATCCGGTCGCCAGCACCGAGATGGAGCAGCCGCGCGGGACGATCATGGTCGGCGTCCGGTCGTAGATTCTACGTGGCGCGGTAGACCAGCGTCACGCCGGTCAGGCCATGCGGCGCGGCGCGGACATGCACCGCGAGCTGCTCATCCCCCCGCGTCCTTGCGGCAATCGAATCGCCCTGACGCACGCCCTTGAGCCCGGCGCGCACGGCGCGAACATAGTGATAGTGCAGCACATCCTCGCGCGGTGCGGCTGTCTGGTAGCGGATGATGCGGATTCGGCACCCGGGCTGGTCGGCCCCGCCGGCCTGCATCACCATCCCCAGCGGCGGCAGGTCGGCAATCGGCGGAAGTTTGGCGGCCAGCGCAAAGTCTTCCTTGAGCACTTGCGCGCAGCGGGCAGGCGCGCCCACGGCGGCAAGCAGCTCCGCAGGGCTGCTCATCGGTCCTAGCAGCTTAACGCTCTTCGCAGCCGCCGCGTCGTCCTCCTCGGGCGGCTTGGGGAGGTCGGGCATTGGCCCGGTTTCCAGCAGCTGAAGCCGCATCGCCTCACGCGCGGCTTGCGATTCGGCGCGGGTGGCTCTCAGTACCGGCAGGGCATTGCTATCGGGAAAGCCGATCACCGCATTGGCCTCGTTGCGGCTGGCCAGATCGGGGTCGCTCATCAGCGGATCATGCAGCGCGCGGGCGATCACCGGGTCTTCAGCGATCAGCGCCGCATCGTCGGCCGCCTCATCCTTGCGGTCGGCACAAGCTGCGAGTGTCAGGCACAACAAAGGGATCACAGCACAGCGCATCACCTCTGCCTGCCACAATATGGTTAAATCCGGCCTTACCCCAGAGATGAAAACGCCCCCGGGCACCCGCAGGCTCCGGAGGCGTTTTCCACGCGAGCAGACCTGCCCGGCGCGCCGGCGACAATTTGGTGGGAATGGCCGCAAGTTGATGAAACCCATCCCGGCTGCGAGCCAGGCGCGAGGGCTTCTTAATGATGTTGTTCATCTATACCCACCCCAATCTGAACGAATCGCCGGAGCGTTCGACAGCCTGAGTTCATCCGCCCGCCCGCTTGCGCCGCAGCCTGCGCGGGCCTAACGCCGCCGGGCCATGAGCTCATCCGCCCCTGCCGACACGACCGTGCCCGCGCCCACGCCTGCTGCATCAGGCTTTGTCGCCTCGGGGCTGGCTCCGGCGCTGGGCGCCTACATCATCTGGGGGTTCCTGCCGCTCTACCTGCTGCTGGTCACGAGCGTGCCACCGTTCGAATTTGTCGGCTGGCGGATCATCTGGACCCTGCCGCTCTGTCTGGTGATCGTGGCCGTGCGCCGCCAGTTTCCCGAACTCGTCGCGGCGCTGCGCTCGCCCCGCAGCCTGCTGGCTCTGGTCGCCAGCAGCGTGCTGATCGCGATCAACTGGTTCGTCTATATCTGGGCGATCATGGAGGGCGAGGTCTATGCCACCAGCATCGGCTATTGCCTCAACCCGCTGCGCAACGTGCTGCTCGGCACGGTGGTGCTGGGCGAGACCCTGTCGCGGCGGCAGTGGCTGGCGGTCGCGGTCGCGGCCGGAGCCGTCGCACTGCTGGCGACCGGCGCGGACACGATGAAGAGCCTGTGGATCAGCCTCAGCCTAGGCTTCAGCTTCGGCATCTATGGCCTTGTCCGCAAACAGGTTGCGGTCGGATCACTCCCCGGCCTGACGATCGAGAGCGCGATCCTGCTGCCGGTCGCCGCCGCGATTCCCGGATGGTATGCGATGAGCCCGCAAGGATCAGCCTTCGGGCATGATCTGTGGATGAGCGGGCTGATCATCTTCTCGGGCGTGGTCACCGCCGCGCCGCTGCTGCTCTTCGCGATTGCCGCGAGGCGGATGGATTATTCAACGCTCGGCTTCACCCAGTATCTCTCGCCGACAATCGTGTTCTTCCTCGGGCTGTTCGTGTTCCACCAGCCGCTCGCGCCTGCCAAGCTCGCGAGCTTCGTGCTGATCTGGATCGCGGTCGGCATTTTCGTGTGGGACCTGTGGGCGAAGAGAAAAAGCGCGTCAGCCTAGGAATTTCCACCCCAAAACCTGCCCGCCATGCCAGGGCACGATCTCCTCGCCCGTCACATGCAGCAGCGGGGGTACCGCCATTTCCACGCGCTCCAGCGTCACCATCTCCTCATTGACCGGCAGCTTGTAAAACGCCGGGCCGTGGAGCGAGGCAAAGCCTTCGAAGTGCTCCAGCGCGCCCTCGTCATCGAACACGGTGATGTAGCTTTCGAGCGCCACCGGCGCGCCGAAGATACCTGCGCAGCCACAGGCCGCTTCCTTGTCCTTGCGCAGGTGCGGAGCGCTGTCGGTGCCGAGGAAGAATTTCGGGCTCCCGCCCGTTGCCGCCTTGCGCAGGGCCAGCCGGTGGCTTTCGCGCTTGGCGACGGGCAGGCAGTAATTGTGCGGCTGGATCCCGCCCACCAGCATCGCGTTGCGGTTGATGTGGAGGTGCTGCGGAGTGATCGTCGCTGCCACCTGCGGCCCCGCCGCCATGACAAAGTCCACCGCATCGCTGGTGGTGATATGCTCGAACACCACCCGCAGCTTCGGAAAAGTCGCAACTATCCCGCGTAAGTATCTCTCGATAAATTCTTTCTCGCGGTCAAACACATCAACCGATTGCTCTGTCACCTCGCCGTGAATGCACAGCACGATATCCTCGGCCTCCATCCGCGCGAACACCGGATAGAGCTTCTCGACATTGGTGACCCCGGCGGCCGAATTGGTCGTGGCGTTGGCCGGGTACATCTTGGCAGCCGTGAACACGCCCGTCGTCGCCCCGTGCGCGAGATCATCGGCATCGGTGTTGTCGGTGAGATAGCAGGTCATCAGCGGCATGAAGCTGACCCCCTCCGGCACCGCGGCGAGGATGCGGTCGCGATAGGCAGCGCCCAGCGCCGTCGTGGTCACAGGCGGAGTGAGGTTGGGCATCACAATCGCCCGGGCAAACTGGCGCGCGGTATAGGGCACCACCTCACGCATGACCGGGCCGTCGCGGAAGTGGAGATGCCAGTCATCGGGGCGGCGGATGGTCAACCGGTCGGTCATGCCTTCCCCTTAGCTTTGACCATGCTTATCTGTCACGCATGATGGACACTTTGCTCACCGCTCGCGCTCTTATCCGCATGTCCCCGCTGGACGAAGCCGAGGACGTCGCTGCCTTCCTCCAAGGGCTTGTTACCAATGACGTGACCGGGTCGCTGCCCTGCTATGCCGCGCTCCTCTCTGCCCAGGGCAAGCATCTGTTCGACTTTCTGGTGTGGGGCGACGGCGCGGATATCCTGCTCGACTGCGAAGCCGCTCACGCCGACGAGCTGGTCAAGCGCCTCTCGATGTACCGCCTGCGCCGCAAGATCGCGATTGCGCGCGATGAAACGCTCGGCGTCCACTGGAGCCCTGAACCGCACGAGGGTGCTGTGCCTGATCCGCGCCTGGCTGCTCTGGGCCACCGCTGGCTCGGCGCCCCCGAGGGCGCGAGCGGTGATGCCGCGTGGCTCGCGCACCGCTTGTCGCGGGGGGTGCCGGAAGGCCGGAGCGAACTCGGCGATATTCTCTGGCTCGAGACCAACGCGGTCGAACTCAACGGGGTGAGCTTCACCAAGGGCTGCTATGTCGGGCAGGAGAACGCCGCACGGATGAATTGGCGGCAGAAGGTCAATCGCCGGCTGGTGGTGGTGCCCCTCGCCGCATCAGACGAAGCGCGGCGTGTGACCGCCTTTGATAGCCTCGGGCTGGCGGTCGATCACTTGCGGGTGGAGAGCCTTGATCCTGCGGCCCTGCCCGATTGGCAGCGCGCCGGGGTTACTGCCGCAGAGGGCTAGGTCCGGACATACTCGGCGAGGCTCGCTTCGAGCGTTGCTGTCGCCTGCTCGCGCGCCGCATCGCGCGGCAGGCCGAGCGATTTCGCCAGAGCCCCGCCGATCAGCGCATCGCCCAGTGCCATCAGCACCAGCGAGAGCGTGTTGCGTTGCAGGCGTCGCTCGGCAAGGTGCTCATGCGGCTGATCAGGGGCAATCTCATCGAGCAGATCGTGAATGGTGGAAATGATCGGGTCGAGCGCGTCCTCGTTGCCGGTCAGCAGCATCCAGCTGGTGAGTGCGCCCGCGCCTTCGCGGTCAAAGGCGTCAAAGGCGAGATCGACCACCTCGCGCGGTGACCCCAGCCCCGCACGGGTGGCATGGACAGCCTGAAGGATCGTCTCGCACACGGTGCGGGCGAGGTGTTCGGCGAGCGCCTTTTGTAAGCCCGAGGCCGAGCCGAAGTGATGCAGCAGGTTGGCATGGGTGCGCCCGATGCGGGCCGCGACCGCCTTGAGCGTCACCGATTGC
>JBJTTE010000287.1:0-5544 GCA_046080005.1 Erythrobacter sp. | reverse complement strand
AACCGCCGCTGCAAGCGGTTGGCGAGGCGCGTCACCACACCCTGAAGGCCGGTCAGCTGGCTATCGAGATAGGCGCGCAACCGGTCCAGCTCTTCCGCATCGCACAGGTGGGGCGCGGCGACTTCCTCGTCGAAGCGGGTGGTGAAGGGCTTGTAATCGATGCTCGCGGGGATTTCGGCCTGCGGACGGTTGGGGCGGACCGGCGCGTTGGAGGCATCGCCCTCATCGCTCGGCTCCCCATCGGCCATATCACTGTCGGTCTGGGTTTCGGAGGTTTCGTCCCCTTCGCCATCGCCCTCGGCCATGTCGCCCGCCATTTCGGCAGACTGCGGATCGCCCTCGCTCTGGCTGTCGTCCTCGCCTTCGCTGTCGTCGGGGGAGTCTTCGTCGTCGGGCTGATCGGTATCGCTGTCGTCGGGGGCTTCGGTCGGCCGGGTAAGATCGAGCTCGCGCAGCATGTCGAGCGCGAGCTTTTGGAACGCCTCCTGATGAGCGATCTTCTCGGCGAGACCCGCAAAATCGCCGCCCACCTTCTCCTCAAGAAAATCGCGCACCAACTCGATCCCGCCCTTGGCTTTGGCCGGCACAGGCTCGCCGGTCAGGGCCTCGCGCACCAGCAAAGCAAGCGCCGTCTGCAAGGGAACCTCGGAGGAGTTCTGCGCACGCACGATCTTGTCAAACGCGGTGCGCAGCTCGGTCGCCGCGTCGAGATTGGCGCGGATCCCGCCAAAGCGGTTGGCACCCAAAGCCTCATAGCGGACCTGCTCAATCGCATCATAACAGGCGCGGGCGACCGGTTCGGGCGGCGCAGACTTGGCGTGGAGGGCCGTATCGTGATGACGCAGCTTGAGCGCGAACGAATCGGCGAAGCCGCGCGCCTCGGTCACCTGATCTTGCGGCAGATCGCGCCCCGGCAGCGGCACACGGAAACGGTTGCCCGCTGCACCGGGCACATCGGCGCTCCATGCGACCTCGACCTCAGCATCGCGCGCAATCGCCCGCGATGCGCCGGTCAGCGCCTGTTTGAACAGATCGAGCGGGGACTGGTCGGCCATGTCGGTTACAGGATCGACTGACCAGTCTTGGCCCAATCCGCCAAGAAGCCCTCAATGCCCTTGTCGGTGAGCACATGCTTGAACAGGTCGCGGATCACCTTGGGCGGCGCGGTCATGACGTCCGCCCCGATCTTGGCGGCTTGCAGCACATGGGTGGTGTGGCGCACACTGGCGACAAGGATTTCGGTGGCAAAGTCGTAATTGTCATATATCAGGCGGATGTCCTCGATCAGGTCCATCCCGTCGAAGCCGTTGTCATCATGGCGACCGACGAAGGGCGAGATGAAGCTCGCCCCGGCCTTGGCAGCGAGCAGCGCCTGATTGGCCGAGAAACACAGCGTCACATTGACCATCGTGCCGTCGCTGGTCAGTGCCTTGCAGGTCTTGAGGCCATCGACAGTGAGCGGCACCTTGATGCAGACATTGTGGGCGATCTTGCGGAGGACTTCGGCCTCTTTCATCATCGTCGCATGATCCAGCGCGACCACCTCGGCGCTGACAGGGCCATCAACGATCCCGCAAATCTCTGCCGTAACCTCCATGAAATCCCGTCCGGACTTGGCGATCAGCGAGGGATTGGTCGTCACACCATCGAGCAGTCCGGTCGCGGCAAGCTCGCGGATCGCCTCGATCTCGGCGGTGTCGACGAAGAATTTCATGCGTTCACTCCAGTCATTTGCGATAGCCAGCGCCGCACGAGATGCCTAGGAGCGCGCGCATGACACGACGGACGATGCGTTTCGCGCTGCTGCTTGCCGCCCTCACAGCGGCTTGGCAACCATCCAAAGCGCGTGCCGATAATGAAGACGTGCAATTGTGGCATTTCTTCATTCTGACGGGTGATCTCGACAAGGATACCCGGCTCACCATCGATGGCACGCAGCGCTGGCGTGAAGAGGCGCGCGGCGGCGAACAGCAGACCCTGCGCTTCATGGTCGAGCAGACGATCGCCAAAGGCGTGCGGGTGGGCGGCGGCGCAGCAGTGTTTGAGGCGGGTGGTAACACCGAGCTGCGCCCGCATCAGCAGATCGTCTTTGTGCAGGGCCGGTTTGAGGCACGCACCCGGCTCGAAGAGCGGTTCTTCGATGGCGCCGACCGGGTTGAGCTGCGGCTGCGGCAACGTTTCATGTACAACCAACCGCTTGGCAAAGGCTGGCGGGGCAGCATCGGCGGCGAATGGTTCGGGCTGCTCCAGGGCCGCGATGCCGGGCAAGGTGCCTCGACCGAACAATGGCGCGCGCTGGCCGGCGTGGCCTACAAGATCAATGACAAGCTGGAAGTGGGCGCGAATTACTGGCTGCTGATGTTCCCGCGCGGTGACCGACCCGCGCACTACACCCACGTGCCGCAGACGGTGCTGACCTACCGCTTTTGATTGCGGCCGAGCGTTCAGACTGTTCAAATCTGGGTGGCAAGCCCGAACACTCCGATCAAGAGCGGATCACGAGTGCCCTGCGGATTGGCACGGATACCGGCCTCCTCGCGTGCGATCTCGCCCCAAATGGCATTGTCTACCTCGCGGCCGATCCGGCTGGCAGCACCAGCGACATCAACTCCGGTGAGGGCAGACAGCGCCTGACCCAGCAGCGGATCGCGGCTCAGGCGCATCGCCTGGCCCAATTGCGGCACCACGGCATCAAGCAATGCCGTGCCCATCTCACCCCGCAGGAAGGTGCTCGCTGCATCCGGTCGGCCGCGCACCAATGCCAACGCATTGGCAAAGCCGATCGTCTGGATCGCTTCGGTAACCAGCGGCGCAGCGCGGGACGTGGCGTCGATCGCAAAGGTGGCAAACCGCTCCTCCAGCTGATCCTTGACAAGGGCCGAGGTGAGGATGCCAGAAAGCACGTCTCCGCGCGTGCCCAGAAGATTGCCGAGGCCAAGGCGGGCCACTTGTTCATCCCAAAAGCCGCCCGGCGCCGTCAGACGCGCAAAGGCATTATCTGACGCCAGCAGCAACAGCCTGCGGATTGCATCGACCATGCTGAAGCCGCCGCCCGGCCCTCCGTTCAGGCTGGCACATCCGGGCAACACCAGCAGGCCAGCGGCGCCGGTCACGCCCGCTAACAGAGAGCGGCGGCTGGTATGGGCTCCTGCAATTATCTCGGACATAGTCGCGTCTCCCGGCTTGCCCCACCCCTTTGCCTATCCCCATATATCTACACGATGAACCGACCCAAGGATCGCATACGCCTGCTGGTGCTCAACGCCGCGCTCGGCCCGCTGGATTACCGGCTGCCCGAGGGCGTCAACGCGCCTGTCGGAAGCGTGGTGATCGCGCCGCTCGGCCCGCGCAAGGTCACGGGAATCGTGTGGGACGAAGGCCACTTGCCCGGCGAGGCAATCGCCTTCGAGCGGCTGCGCCCGATCCTCGAGGTGCTGCCCTTCCCGCCGCTGCCCGAGGCGCTGAGGCGGCTGATCGAGTGGACCGCCGACTATTACTGCGCGCCGCTCGCGAGCAGCGCGCGCATGGCGCTGGCGAGCGGCGGGGCGCTGGGCGGCCCGGCGACCATGACCGAATATCGGCTGACGCAAGCACAAGCGAGCGGGCGGCTGACCGCGCAGCGCAAGACCGCGCTCGAAAATCTGGCTGGCGAACAGGCCACAATGCGCGAGCTTGCGGCGCTGGCGGGCGTTTCGGAGGGCGTGCTGCGCGGCATGGCGGGGGCAGGTCTGATCGAGCCGGTGACGGTCAATATCGACCGCCCCTACCCGCTTGCCGATCCCGGCCATCACCAGCCCGATCTTTCGCCGGCGCAGGCCAAGGTCGCGGGCAGGCTGGTCGACGCAGTGCGGGCCCGCGCCTTTGCTCCCTTCCTGCTCGACGGGGTCACCGGATCGGGCAAGACCGAGACCTATTTCGAACCCGTCGCCGAGGCCTTGCGGCTGGGGCGACAGGTGCTCGTGCTGCTGCCCGAAATCGCGCTGACCGAGAACTTCCTTGCGCGCTTCACCGCCCGCTTCGGCGCGGCGCCGGTGCTGTGGCATTCCTCGTTGAAGTCGACCGAGCGACGGCGGGCATGGCGGGCGATTGCCGATGGGTCTGCACAAGTGGTCGTCGGCGCGCGTTCAGCGCTGTTCCTGCCGTATGCCAAGCTCGGGTTGATCGTGGTCGATGAAGCCCATGAGATCAGCTTCAAGCAGGACGACGGGGTGCGCTATAACGCCCGCGACGTCGCCGTGATGCGCGCCCGGTTCGAGCGGTTGCCGGTGATCCTCGCGAGCGCTACGCCTGCGCTGGAAAGCCTGCACATGGCGGACATGGGCGTCTACACTAAGCTTGATCTGCCCTCGCGCTATGGCGGCGCAAGCCTGCCCAAGGTGCGCCTCGTCAACCTCACCGAGGAGAAGCCGGCCAGTCACCGCTGGCTGGCCGCGCCGCTGGTTGATGCGATCGACGACCGATTGGGCAAGGGCGAGCAATCGCTGCTGTTCCTCAACCGCCGTGGCTATGCTCCGCTGACCTTGTGCCGCAATTGCGGACACCGCTTCAAATGCCCGTCATGCACCGCGTGGCTGGTCGAGCATCGCCTGTCCGCACGCCTCGCCTGCCACCATTGCGGGTTCGAGACCAAGGTGCCCGATGCCTGCCCTGAATGCGGCGAGACCGATTGCCTCGTCGCCTGTGGGCCAGGGGTAGAGCGGATCGCCGCGGAGGTGGAGGATCTGTTCCCGCAAGCGCGGGTGGCAGTGGCGACGTCGGACACGCTCAACACCCCAGACCGCGCGGCGGAGTTCATCGCCGAGGCCGAGGGGAAGGCGATCGATATCATCATCGGCACCCAGTTGGTGACCAAGGGCTTCCACTTTCCCGAGCTGACCTTGGTGGGCGTAGTCGATGCCGATCTTGGCCTTGAAGGCGGAGATCTGCGCGCGGGCGAACGGACCTTCAGCCAGATCGCGCAGGTCGCAGGGCGCGCTGGGCGCGGCGCGAAACCGGGCGAGGTGCTGATTCAGACCCGCCACCCCGACGCACCCGTGATCGCTGCGCTCGCCAATGGTGACCGCGACGCCTTCTATGCCGCCGAGACTGCCGCGCGGCGCGATGCGGGCGCGCCACCTTTTGGCCGCTGGGCGGCGATCATCCTCTCCTCCGAGGACGAGAAAGAAGCGCGCGAGGCGGCTGTCAGGCTGGGCGATGTCCGGCCCCGGCTGGCCGATGTGCAGATCCTTGGCCCGACCCCCGCCCCGCTCGCCATGCTGCGGGGCCGCTACCGCTACCGCTTCCTCATCAACGCGCGGCGCAGCGCGAACCTGCAAGCGATGCTGCGCGACTGGATCGCTGCGGTGACCTTCGCGCCGGGCGTGCGCGTGGGGATCGACGTCGATCCCTATAGCTTCGTCTAGAGCGGTTTCGAAAGTCATTCAGAGCGTGCCAATCGGCGGATCATGAGCATGGCGGCGGCGGCGTAGAGGAAGGCTGCGGCGGATTTGAGGGTGGCTTCGACGTCCTTGGCGAGGCGCCGGTTTCGGTTGATCCAAGCGAAGA
>JBJTTE010000286.1:0-14299 GCA_046080005.1 Erythrobacter sp. | reverse complement strand
CCCGCGCAGTGCCTATGCCATTTATCGCCGTGAAATGGCCCGTGCTTTCCGTAAGGCACCCCGCCGATGGGTTCCATCCGCGCACCGATCACCGATCCAAACACCACGAAATAGAGCGACGTAGTCAACACCGGCGAGAGGATCGACTGGAAGGCCGTACGGAAAGCACGGGCCATTTCACGGCGATAAATGGCATAGGCACTGCGCGGGTTGAACGCCATTACGCCGCCTGCCGCTCGCCCAGCAGACCAACGAAGATATCCTCCAGCGAGGAATCGTGGATGTCGAGGCTGGCATAGGCGATCCCCGCGTGCGCCAGCGCCTGCGCGAGCTGTGCAACCTCTGCGCGGCCTTTGCCCTCGCCGTTCCCACCGCGATAGGTCAGCCTTGTCCCATCCGGACTGAGTTCGACCGGAAAGCCTGACAATGCGGCGGGCACTTGGCCCAGCGGTGCGGCCAGTTCGATCACCGCCTCGGTGGTGCCCAGACGCTCCATCATCGCGCGCTTCTCATCGACCATCAGGATCGCCCGCCCTGGATGATGCCGACCCGGTCCGCCATCTCCTCGGCTTCCTCGATGTAATGGGTCGTGAGGATGATCGTAACGCCGCGTTGCTTAAGGGCTGCGATCGGCTCCCACATGCCCTTGCGTAGCTCAACATCGACGCCGGCGGTGGGCTCATCAAGGAACAGCAGCTCGGGCTCATGCGCCAGCGCCTTGGCGATCAGCACGCGGCGCTTCATCCCGCCGCTGAGCGCGCGGATCTGGGTATCTTTCTTCTCCCACAGCGACAGGCTCTTGAGGATCGCCTCAAGCCG
Source organism: Erythrobacter sp. (assembly GCA_046080005.1). GTDB lineage: Bacteria > Pseudomonadota > Alphaproteobacteria > Sphingomonadales > Sphingomonadaceae > Erythrobacter. The sequence continues at coordinate 13,480 of JBJTTE010000286.1, read as the reverse complement.
GACGGCATCAAACGGCTTGCCGAACAGCCCTTGTGAATAGGCGACGGCGCGCCACACCGTCTCGAACATGTCGGTCGAAAGTTCCTGCGGGACCAGGCCGATCCGTGCCCGTGCCGCCCGCCAGTCGCGCGACAGGTCGTGCCCGAAAGCAGAGATTGTCCCGCCTGTCGGTCGAACCAGCCCGCAGACCGCGCCGATCAAGGTCGTCTTGCCCGCACCATTTGGCCCGAGCAGCGCGAAAATCTCTCCCGCATGAATATCAAGATCGACTGAATCGAGAGCACGCGGTCCGTTCTTGTAGGTCTTGGTGAGGCCGCGGATCGACAGGATGGGTTCGGACATAAGGTGCGACTAGGGTAGCAGCAGCGAGGAGTCACCATAGGAATAAAAGCGGTATTCCTCGGCAATTGCGTGTTGGTAAGCCGCCATCATCCGCTCGCGCCCCATCAACGCACTCACCAGCATCATCAACGTCGACTTGGGCAGGTGGAAATTGGTCATCAACCCGTCCACCGCCCGCAGCCGGTATCCTGGCGTGATGAAGATCGCGGTGTCGCCCGCAAAGGGCTGGATCATGCCATTCTCGTCCACGGCGCTTTCCAGCAGGCGCAGCGAGGTGGTGCCGACCGCGATAATGCGCCCCCCTGCGGCTCGCGCTGCGTTGAGCTGGTCAGCGGTCGCTTGCGAAATGCGGCCGAATTCGGCGTGCATCTGGTGATCGTCCGTATCGTCTGCCTTCACTGGCAGGAAGGTGCCTGCGCCCACGTGGAGGGTTAGCATGGCGCGCCCGATCCCGGCCGCATCGATGGAATCGACCAGTCTCTGCGTAAAATGCAGCGAGGCTGTCGGTGCGGCGACCGCCCCATCCTCGCGCGCGAACATGGTCTGATAGTCCGCCAGGTCCTGCGCATCGACCCCCCGCTTTGATGCTATATAGGGCGGCAACGGCATCGTGCCCGCGCGGTCGAGCAGGACTTCGACCGGTTCTTCGCCCTCGAAGAACAGCGTGAGCGAGCCATCAGCCAAGCGTTCCTCGGCAATCGCTGTAACCCCGCCGCCGAACACGAGTTGGTCGCCGATTCTTACTCGCTTGGCGTTCTTGAGGAATGCCTGCCACCGGCGCAGATCAAGCCGCTTGTGCAGCGTTGCGCCGACCTTGGCTTCGCCATCGGCACGCCTGCCCTCAAGCTGGGCAGGAATAACCCGGGTATCGTTGAAGACCAATACGTCGCCGGGTGTAAGGAGGCTCGGCAGATCGCGCACACCGCAGTCCTCCAAGGGTGCTTGAGGGCCGCGCACCACCAGCATCCGTGCTGCATCGCGGGGCCGCAAAGGCCGCAAGGCAATCCGCTCCGGCGGCAGCACGAAATCGAACAGGTCTACCTTCATGGCCTGCGCGCATAGTGCGGTGCGGGTGCTGTGGAAAGCGCTCTAGCGCAGCGGCGCGCTCAGGATGTCAGCCGAAATCGGGGCATCCGCTGCCGGAGCAGGCGGCGGCGGGGCAGGCTTGTTGTCGCTCGCGATTGAGGCTTGAACGATATAGCTCGGGCTTTCCGGTGGCTCGCCGCGATTGATTGCATCTACGGCTTCCATGTTCTCGATCACCCGACCGAAATTGGTGTACTTCTTGTCGAGGCTGAAGCGCGGATAAAACACGATGAAGAACTGGCTGTTGGCGCTGTCATCTTCGGTGGCGCGGGCCATCGAGAGCGTGCCGCGAACATGGGGCATGGGGTTGAATTCGGCCTTAAGATCGGGAAGCTCGCTGCCGCCCTGCCCCCTGCCAGTCGGATCACCGCCCTGGGCCATGAAGCCATCAATCACTCGGTGGAAGACAACACCATCATAAAAGCCCGCACGGGTCAGGGTCTTGATCCGCTCGACATGGCCCGGTGCCCAATCGGCCTGGAGGCGAATCTTGATCCGCTGGCCGTTGGACAGGTCGAGGACCCAGATATTGTCGGGATCGCTCGCGGTGTCATAATCGATCGGCAAATAAGCACGCTGCGCTGCCGGAACTTCCTCGGTTTCCGGCTTCTTCTTGGCGCTTTCTCCGAAGGCCACTGGCGGTGTGTCGCCACGCTTCTTTTGCGCGAGCAGCGCCTGGGGCACTGTCAGGAGCGTAATGGCGGCAAGAGCAACCGCGAGCTTGGCTTTGGTCATGGTTCCATCCCGATTTGCGCTGGCCTGTAGCTTTGCCGGCCTGACACTGCAATGAATGAAGGCCCCTGCTTGGCGAAGAGCAAATCAGTGGGCGCCCTTCATCCCTTGTTCGCGCACCCGGGCAATCACGTCCTCACGCACGGGTGGGCTTACGAATTTGCTGATATCACCCCCATAAAGAGCGATTTCCTTCACCAACCGGCTCGCGATCGGCTGCAGGCTAACATCGGCCATGAGAAAGATCGTTTCAACTTGGTCATTGAGTTGCCGATTCATGCCGGTGAGCTGATACTCATACTCGAAATCGGTCACGCCGCGGATGCCGCGGACCACCACCGAGGCGCCTTGCGCATCGGCGAAATCGACCAGCAGAGCGTTGAACCCGACCACCTCGACATTGCCAAGCCCAAGCTTTGCAACCTCCCGCTCGACCATCGTCATGCGCTCGGCATCGGAGAACATCGGGCTTTTGGCGATGTTGGTCGTGACGCCAATGATCAGCCAATCGACTAAGTTGGCACCGCGCCGGATGATATCGGCGTGGCCAAGCGTAATGGGATCAAAGGTCCCGGGATAAATGCCAACGCGGCGGGTCATGGTGATGGTCCTCCCTCAGGCCAAACTCAGCGATCGCGCTCAACGATATAGCGGGCGAGTGCGCGCAAAATGTCGGCCTCGCTGCCATAGGACCCGAGCCGCTCGACTGCCTGATCGACCAACGCGCGCGCCTGTTCGCGGGCCTTGTCCACGCCCATCAAGGTGACAAAGGTCTGTTTGCCCTGCTCGTTGTCCTTGCGCAGCGCCTTGCCTGCCTTGCCGGCATCGCCTTCCACATCGAGCAGGTCATCGGCAATCTGGAAGGCCAGCCCGATGTCGCGAGCATAGGCTCTGAGGTGCCCGCGGCCCTCCGGCCGGACCTTGCCGAGGATCGCCCCCATCTCGACGCTCGCGGCGAGCAGCGCACCAGTTTTCAGCTGCTGGAGCCGGGTGATCGCAGGAAGATCATAGACCACGCCCTCTTCGTCGGCGACCATGTCCATCATCTGTCCGCCCGCCATGCCGCTCATCCCGCTCGCCTGCCCCAAGGTGAGGATCAGCTCGCTGCGGGTAAACGGGTCTTCGCTGGTGCTGACATCCGCCAGAACCTCGAATGCGAGCGCGTGCAGCGCGTCGCCTGCCAACACCGCAGTCGCCTCGTCATACGCCTTGTGCAAGGTTGGTTTGCCGTGGCGCAAATCATCATTGTCCATGCACGGAAGGTCATCATGGATCAGCGAATAGACGTGGATGGCCTCGATCGCCGCGCCCGCGCGCTGGGCCGCGTCGCGCGACACCCCGAACAGGCTGGCGGTGCTGACCACCAGCAGCGGGCGCACCCGCTTGCCGCCACCTATCGCTGCATAGCGCATCGCCTCGACTAGCCGCGCGCTGGTGTCATCGGGGACCGGAAGGAGCGCATCGAACAGCGAATCAATCTCGGACTGGACCCGCTTGATGGCATCACCGAGCACGTTGCCTTGGATTTGTGCCAGCATCGCGCTCACCCTTCCCCGTCGAAAGAACGCGTGCCGGTAGGACGGCCTTCGGCGGACGTGACGATCCGTTCGATCCGGGCCTGCGCCGCATCAAGCCGTGCCTGGCATGCCCCACGCAGCGCCTCGCCGCGCTCATAGAGACTGATCGACTGATCGAGCGGCACATCGCCACGCTCAAGCTGCTGCACAATCGCTTCGAGCGCTGCGAGCGCCTGTTCGAAGCTCATGGCGGAAATGTCTTGCGCGCCATTCTGCCCTGCGGCAGCGGCCGATGCTGTGCCCTCGTCCATGACGCGGAGCATTGACGGCGCGCGCGGGCGCGGTCAAGGCTGGCCGTAACGGGCGGGACGATCAAGGCCTGAAGGGAAAAGCCGCAACATGCTGAAGTGGATCATCGCCTATGGCGTCGCTGCCGCATCATTTCTTGCGTTTGATGCGGTGTGGCTGCGCTGGGCCTCGGTCAATCTTTACAAGCCGGTGATCGGCGAGCTGATGGCCAAGCAGTTCAACCTCGGCGCGGCGATCGCCTTTTATCTGATCTACATTGCCGGCATTACCTGGTTCGCGATCCGTCCCGGGATCGAAAGCGGAACGGTGCAGGCCGCCGTTCTGAATGGCATCCTCTTAGGCGGGCTGTGCTATGCCACCTTTGATCTTACCAACCAGGCAGTGATGAAGGTTTGGTCGACGCATGTCAGCGTGCTCGATATCCTCTGGGGTGCTTTCCTGACGGGCACCGCAAGCGGGATTGCCACATGGGCAGTGCTCCGCTTCGCCCCCGCCTCTAGCTGAGATGTTTATCGGCCACTTCGGGCCTGCCTTTGTCGCAGCCGCGGTCAGTCCTGAACGCCCAAGGCTGGGCCTGATGTTCCTCGCCGCGCAGCTCGTTGACTGGGGTTTCTTCACCCTTGCGCTGATTGGTGTCGAGCAGATGCGGGTTGATCCCGAGGCAAGCGTAATGGTGCCCCTCGACCTTTATCATATGCCTTACACGCATAGCCTGATCGGCGCTTTGGTCTGGGCCGGCGCCGCGTTTGCGTTAATCGCGCTTTATCGGCGGAGCCTTATCATCGGCGTGCTGGCCGGGCTGGTGGTGGCCTCGCACTGGTTGCTTGACTGGTTGGTGCACGTCCCCGATCTGACCATCGACGGCACGCCGCCGAAATATGGGCTTGGGCTCTGGAACTTTCCCTGGATCGCGGTGCCGCTCGAACTCTGCTTCGCGATCGGAGGCTTGGGCATTTACCTGCGCCGCACGCGCGGCCCAGCGGGGCCACCGCTGGTGCTTCTGGGCGTGATGCTGCTGTTCCAGATGATCAACTGGCTCGCCCCGCCCCCTGAAAGCGCCGGGCCGTTTCTCTACCTTCAAGCGCTGTTTGCTTTTGCGGTGCTTACCGCGCTGGCGGCTTGGGTGGGGGAGAATCGCTGGTTCAAGAAACGCGGTGGCTTGGCGATGTCGGACCGCTGATTTAGGGGCCTCGCGCAAGGAGTTCCCACATGACCGCGATCACCCCCGAAATCGTCGAGCAGCACGGCCTTTCGCCTGAGGAATATGCGCGGGTGCTGGCTGCGCTGGGCCGCGAACCCAATCTGGTCGAACTCGGTATCTTCTCGGTGATGTGGTCGGAGCATTGCAGCTACAAGTCCTCGCGCATCCACCTGAAGAAGCTGCCCACCGAGGCGCCATGGGTGATCTGCGGTCCTGGCGAGAACGCGGGCGTGATCGACATCGGCGACGGGCAAGCGGCGATCTTCAAGATGGAGAGCCACAACCACCCGAGCTACATTGAACCCTATCAGGGCGCGGCGACCGGGGTTGGCGGCATTCTGCGCGATGTCTTCACCATGGGCGCGCGGCCGATTGCCAATGCCAATGCCCTGCGGTTTGGGCGTCCCGAGCACCCCAAGATGAAGCACCTTGTGCAGGGTGTGGTCGCGGGGATCGGCGGCTATGGCAATTGCGTCGGCGTACCAACGGTGGCGGGAGAGACCAATTTTCACCCGGCCTATGATGGCAATATCCTCGTCAACGCCATGACCTTGGGCATCGCTGATGCAGAAAAGATCTTCTATTCCGCTGCGACCGGCCTCGGGAACCCGATCGTCTATGTCGGCTCAAAAACCGGGCGCGATGGCATCCACGGCGCCACCATGGCGAGCGCGGATTTCGGCGAGGATGCCGAGGCCAAGCGCCCCACGGTGCAGGTGGGAGACCCCTTTACTGAAAAGCTGCTGATCGAGGCCTGTCTCGAACTGATGGCGACCGATGCCATCGTTGCGATCCAGGATATGGGCGCAGCGGGCCTGACCTCATCGAGCGTCGAGATGGCGTCAAAGGGCGGTGCGGGCATCCGGCTCGACATGAACAAGGTGCCGTGCCGCGAAACCGGCATGACTCCCTACGAGATGATGCTCTCGGAAAGCCAGGAGCGGATGCTGATGGTCCTGCAGCCCGGCAAGGAGGTGATGGCCGAAGCGATTTTCCGTAAGTGGGAGCTCGATTTCGCGGTGATCGGCGAAGTCACCGATACCGGCCATATGGTGCTCGAATTCAACGGCGAAGTGGTATGCGATATTCCGCTGGCCCCGCTGGCGGACGAAGCGCCGCTCTATGACCGTCCCTACCTTTCCAAGGACGAATATGCGGTGTGGGCGGGCGTGAAGCCGCTCGGCGAGGTGCCGTCGACTGATGATGTGGCGGCAGACTTGCTCACCCTGATGGCCTCGCCTAACCTTGCCTCGCGCCGCTGGATTGCCCAGCAATATGATTCGCAAGTCGGTGCCGACACGTTGCAGACCGGCGGCGATGCTGGCGTAGTGCGCGTCCATGGCACCTCCAAAGCGCTCGCCATCACGACCGACTGCACTCCGCGCTATGTCTTTGCCGACCCCTATGAGGGCGGCAAGCAGGCCATTGCAGAAGCCTTTCGCAACCTGTGCGCGGTCGGCGCGCGGCCACTCGCGGTCACCAATTGCCTCAACTTTGCCAACCCGCAGCGCCCCGAGATCATGGCGCAGATCGTCCACGCGCTCGAAGGCATGGGCGATGCCTGCCGCGCGCTCGACTTCCCGATCGTGAGTGGCAATGTCAGCCTCTATAACGAGAGCAAGGCGACCGGCGGCGGCAGTGCCATTCTACCGACCCCGGCGATCGGCGGTGTTGGCATCATCACCGACCTCGGGAAGATGATGACGATGCATTTCAAGCAGGCGGGCGATGCCATCTACCTTGTCGGACCGGAATTCTGGGCCAAGCCTGATCCGACCCGCTCGCACCTTGGCCAATCGCTGTGGCTGCGCGTGGTGAAGGGCCTGGAAGCCGGGCGTACCCCGCCGACTGACCTTACTGTCGAGCGCAATGCGGGCGAGATCATCCATGAACTGATCGCCGATGGCCTCGTCAACGCTGTGCATGACCTGTCCGATGGCGGGCTTGCGGTAGCCTTGGCAGAGATGGCGCTGGCGGGCGGGATCGGTGCAGAAGCCGATCTGGCAGGCAATCCCAACTATACCCCCGCGCAGTGGTGGTTCGGTGAGGATCAGGGCCGCTATCTCATCACCGTCCCCGATGTCGCGGCGCTCAACCAGGCCCTTTCGAAAGGTACCCGCGATGCTGAAACGGCACAGATCGGCTTCCAGCGGATCGGCACGGTCGGCGGCGACAGCGTCCTCAGCGTGCCGCTCGCCGAGCTGCGTGCCGCAAACCTGCGGTTTTTCAACGATTGGATGGAAGGCTGAGGGCGGCTCAAGCCGCCTGCGGCTGCGCGCTTCCCAGTGTCAGTTCCTGGCTCAGAATGCCTTCGCCTTGCAGGATCGCGAGGCACTCACGGTAGACCTCGGGCTTACCGATGTTGAGCCGCTTGCGTGCCTCGCCAATATCTTCACGCATCAGCGCGGCGATATCCTCGTGTGCTAGCCGCGCGGCGGCACGGCCAAGGCGACGACCTTCCTTGATCGCAGCGTAGAGCGGAGCCTTGGTCCCGGTCACTTTCTTGATCTGCCGCGCACCAGCATAGGCAATGAACAAGATGCCGCTGTTATGATTTTGCTCGTAGCTGAAACCGAGCAAGCTCGCTTCGCCCAGAGCATCGCGGCCATACCCGGTGAGCACATGGAACAGGTCATGCGTGTCGCGCAGGCGATCAAAATACCACTGGGTCAGATCATTCGGCAGCGTTTCCGGCGGAGCCCATTTGTGACTTTCCGCGACGAGGCCCGCCGCCGAAAGCCCTTCGCGCTCCATGAAAGCAATGTAATGGGCCGCCACGCTATGTGGGCCGCAGTCAGCCCAGCGCGCGTGATCGTCGAGCATCGCTGGAATATCGACAGCTTCGGTAAGGAAGCGCTGGCCCTCGTGCGAGGTGATAAAGGACTGAGCCTGCGCATGACTGCGCCTGCCTCTGGTCGCCTCGATGATGTGAAAGACCTGCTCAGTGTCTTCCTTGTCCTCGACCAGCTTGCCGAAATGGTGCAACACCTTCAGCGGTCGGAAGCCCGAAAGTTTGCGGTCTTTGGCAACCAGGGGGAGAGCAGTAGGCGCTAGCATGTGATGTCCTAGGAGTGACTCGTGAAGCTGCTTCGGTCACGCATACTTACACTTATGTCAGTTACAAGTCTACGTCCCTGGCGATCGAAGTGAGATACCAACCAATGAATGATCGCACCGACCTGCCCTATATTCCAGAAATTCTGCCCGATGACGAGGCGATCGCTCGGGCGCAGGCCCTCGCAGCGAAACTCCGCCAACGCCGGACCTGCCGCCATTTCTCCGATATGCCGCTCCCCCGCGCGGTCATTGAGGCGGCAATCGAGGCCGCAGGTAGCGCGCCATCGGGGGCTAATCATCAACCGTGGCATTTCGCTGTCATCGCCTCGGCAGAAAAGAAGCGCGCAATCCGCGAGGCGGCTGAGGCCGAGGAACGGCAGTTCTATGGCGCAGACGGCCATCCGCCCAAAGCGGGTGAGGAATGGCTCGCAGCCCTCAGCCCGCTCGGCACCGACGCTGACAAGCCCTTCCTCGAAACCGCGCCATGGCTGATTGTGGTCTTTGCCCAGCGCAAGGGCGGGATCGCCGAGGATGGCGAAACCCAGAACTACTATGTCAACGAAAGCGTCGGGATTGCCTGCGGCCTATTGTTGGCTACCCTCCACGAGGCGGGGGTGGCGACACTCACCCACACGCCTTCACCGATGGGCTTTCTGCGCCAGATTTGCGGACGTCCCGAATGGGAAAAGCCATTGATGATCATTGTCGCCGGCCGACCCGCGACAGATGCGACCTTCCCCGCCCATGCCGTGCAAAAGAAGCCGCTGGCACAGATTGCCAGCTGGCTTTAGGCCGCCAGCAGTTCGGGCTCGGCGGGCTTGGCGCTTCCGAGCAGATCAAAGGGATTAATGCCCTCGGCCTGCCAGATACGATGGCACTCGCGGTACCGGATCGGCGTGGGAATGCGAAGCTGCGCGCGCACCTCGTCCAGCGGCCGTTCGAGCAATTGCCGGATCGGCTGTGCCATCAGCTGCGGCGCACCGCTGCCGGTGCGGTGTGCCTCACGCACAGCGCCCAACACAGGTGCCTTGCTGCCCCGCGCCATCTTCTTGATATTGGCCGCCCCAGCGTAACCGATCAGCAGATGGCCCTGGCTGGGCGACTGGCCGTGGGTAAAGAGCAGCACGCATTGTTCGCCCAAGGCATCGCGGCCATAGCCGGTCAGCACATGGAACAGATCATGGGTATCGCGCGAGCGATTGATGAACCATTCGATGAGGTCGGGGTAGCGCGGGCGACCGCTACGCTCGGCCTCAGCGACCAGACCCGCCGCTGACAGTCCCTCGGTCTCCATGAAGTCACAATAGGCATGCGCGAGGCTACCCTTGGGCGTGCGCCGCAGCATTGCATGATCATCGAGAATTTCGGGCAGAACCGGCTCGGTTGCGCGCAGGAACTCACCGCGCTCGGACAGCGCCAACCTTTGTACCCGGGGAAGGAAATCCTTCGAGGGGAGCGATTCGAAGATCTTGAACACCAGCGAGGTGTCTTCCTTGTCCTTCATCAGCTTCTGGAAGTTGCGCACGGCGCGCAGCGGACGATAGTGTGCTGGCGCGCGCTCTGGGTGGAGGAGCACCGTGCCATCGGCGGCATACATCTGGCGATAGGCGTTGCGAGCGGCGTCATTCATGGGGCAAATTCCTGTATGGTGGTCACCCTGTAACCACAGCTTGCTTACATGAATGTTAATAGCCGATTCGGTTCAACTTTGAAACCCTTTTTGCGATGAGCCGCATCGCATAGCCGATCAGCCTTCGCGCCAATCCTCGCGCGCAATGCCCAGGAGCATGAGCACCGAGGTCAAATCACCAAGGTCGATCCTCCCATTGGCTGCCGCGCGCGCTTTGGGCTTCGCGCGATAGGCAAACCCATAGGTCGCCGCTCCGATCATCGGGATGTCATTGGCCCCATCACCGGTCGCAAGACTGGGCGCGCCCTCGCCCAGCCCCGCCGCTTCATCGCGCAGCACTGCCGCCTTGATTGCGCTGTCGACAATTGCGCCGATCGGCCCGCCGGTGAGCTTGCCACCCTCCACCGCGAGCCGGTTACCGACAACCCGGTCAAAGCCGAGACGGTGAGCTATGGGATCAGCGAAGTGGTGAAAGCCTCCCGTCACCAGCACGGTGCGCGCACCGAGCGCTCCAAGCGTGCGCACCAAAGTCCTCGCGCCGGGTGTGGCTGTGATGCGCTCAGCAAGGCAGGCCTCAATCGCGCTCACTTCAAGACCCGCGAGCAGCGCCACACGCTCGCGCAAAGCCGCTTCGAAATCGAGCTCTCCCTGCATCGCGCGTTCGGTGATGGCGGCGATTTGCGGCTTGATCCCGGCATAATCCGCAAGTTCGTCGATGCACTCCTGCCCGATCATGGTCGAATCCATGTCCGAGACAAACAGCTGCGGCACTTTGATCGGTGCGCTTGCGACCAACATGTCTACCGGCGCGAACAGGGCATCGATTGCGGAGAGGATCGCCGCCGCATCGCCTTCGCACGCGAGCTCAATCACGTCCCCCGTCATCTCGGACGATGCCAGCCTGACCCCCACCTGTGCCAGTGTATCGGCTAATGATGCGAGACGCGTTTCACAATCCGACGTCTCTGCTATCAGCCGCGCAATGAGCATTCCGACTTCTCCTGAATTGCCGCTCGCGCTCATTGCAGGGCCGACCGCCAGCGGCAAGAGCGCGGTTGCCATTGCACTGGCACAGCGCCTTGCCACTGATCGCAGGCACGCCGTGATCATCAATGCCGACAGCGCTCAGGTCTATGCCGATTTGGCCGTGCTATCCGCCAGGCCCACCCCCGAGGAGATGGCAGGGATCGAGCACTGCCTGTTCGGAGCATGGGACGGCGCAGAGGTTTGTTCGGCGGCTGCCTGGGCAACGCGCGCCAAGGCGGAGATTGCCAATGCCCATGCTGAAGGTGCAGTGCCGATCTTAGTCGGCGGGACCGGGCTTTACCTCAAGGTGCTGCTCGAAGGGATCGCACCGATCCCCGAGATTGACCCGGCTGTTCGCACCGCGGTGCGGGCGCTGGACGAGGAAGCGGCCTACAATCTTCTCACCATCGAGGACCCCGAGCGAGCCGCTGATCTTGCTCCGGGTGACCGCCAGCGCATCGCCCGCGCGCTCGAGGTCAAGCGCTCGACCGGGGTGACGCTGGGCGACTGGCAGCTCGCCAAGGCGGGCGGGATCGCAGAGGAGGTCACGCTCCACCCGCTGATTATCGAACCGGACCGGCCATGGGTCTATGCGCGCTGCGATGCCCGCTTTGCGGCAATGCTCGATGCGGGCGCAATCGAGGAAGTTGAGGCGCTGCTCGCACGCGGCCTTGATCCCGATTTGCCAGTGATGCGCGCCATCGGCGTGCCTGAGATCGCGGCCTACCTTGCCGGCAGAATCAGTGGCGAGACCATGGTGTCAGCCGCCCAGCAAGCCACCCGCAACTACGCCAAGCGCCAGTTCACCTGGTTCCGGCGCCAGCCTCCGGCAGAATGGCCTCGGGTCCACCCCGATTGGGAGCAGGAAAATATCGATATTGATGCCATTTTCGTATCATTATTACGTCTCTGAGGCTTGACTTATCAGATTCTGACATTTAACCGCGCTTTCACTCGGTTCGGTGCATACCCCCCTGCATCGGACCGCTTTTGTTGTTAAAGCACGGGCTTCTGCGGCCTAACCGCTCTCCCCTGCACCACGAAATGGAGTTTCCTGTGCCCGGTAAGCCGGACCATGCCCAGCCCGAACGCTGCGCCACCGCCATGAGCGGGGCGGCGATCCTCGTGCAGTGCCTGATCGAACAGGGTGTCGAATTCGTGTTCGGCTATCCCGGCGGTGCGGTGTTGCCGATCTATGACGAGTTGTTCGGCGATGAGCGTATCCGCCACATCCTCGTGCGGCATGAGGCTGGCGCAGCGCATGCTGCCGAAGGCTATGCCCGAGCCACCGGCAAGCCCGGCGTGGTGCTCGTAACCTCTGGTCCCGGCGCGACCAATGCCATCACCGGCATTGCGGATGCATGGATGGACTCGATCCCGCTCGTGGTGATCACCGGCCAGGTGCCCACCAGCCTGATCGGCACCGACGCCTTTCAGGAAGCCGACACCATCGGCATCACCCGTCACTGCACCAAGCATAACTATCTGGTGAAGGACCCGGCAGACCTTGCCGCGACAATCAAGGAAGCCTTCCTGATTGCCACCACAGGTCGGCCGGGCCCGGTTGTGATCGACATTCCTAAGAACGTGCAGATCGCGATCCCTTCCGAACGGCGCGCGCTGGGCCGCCCCGGATCGCATCGCTATGCGCCCCAGACCGTTGCTCCGCCCGAACAGATTGTCGAAGCGGTCGAGATGATCGCGAAGGCCGAACGGCCGATCCTCTACACGGGTGGAGGCGTGATAAATTCGGGTCCCGAGGCCAGCGCATTGCTCAGGCAATTTCAGGACCTCACCAGCGCACCTGTCACCTCGAAGCTGATGGGGCTTGGTGCCTTCCCTAGCACACACCCCGATTGGCTCGGGATGCTGGGGATGCACGGCACCTACGAAGCCAATATGGCGATGAATAAGTGCGACGTGATGGTCTGCATCGGCGCGCGCTTCGATGACCGGGTGACAGGCCGCCTCGATGCCTTCTCGCCAGATTCGAAGAAGATCCACATCGATATTGACCGTTCATCGATCAACAAGACCGTGCCTGTCGATCTCGGCATTCTTGGCGATTGCGGGACAGTGTTGGCCCAAATGATCGAGGTCTGGGGCAGCCGTCAGGCGCGCAATCTCGGCGAATGGAAAGCGCGCATTGCGGGCTGGCGCGCGCGTGAGTGCCTGTCCTATCCCGAGCGATCGACGAAGAACCCCGGCATGATCATGCCGCAAAAGGCGGTCGAGCGGCTCTATGCCCTCACCCATAAACGCAATCCGATTATCACCACCGAAGTCGGCCAGCACCAGATGTGGGCCGCGCAGTATTTCGGCTTCGATGATCCCAACAAGTGGCTGACCTCGGGCGGCCTTGGCACGATGGGCTATGGGCTTCCCGCCGCGATCGGTGCGCAGCTCGGCCATCCGGATGCGCTGGTGATCGACGTTGCCGGTGAGGCTTCGATCCAGATGAACATTCAGGAACTCGGCACCGCGAGCCAATATCGCCTGCCGGTCAAGGTGTTCATCCTCAACAACGAATATATGGGCATGGTCCGCCAATGGCAGGAACTGACCTATGAAAGCCGCTAT
>JBJTTE010000285.1:0-4069 GCA_046080005.1 Erythrobacter sp. | reverse complement strand
ATTTACGGTGAGCACCCAGCGGAAACGCTTATCAGGTCGACTGACGAAAGGAGCGCGAAGCCTCCTTCTCACGACATCAGATGAGCAAACCTGGATTGTCGACGCGCTGGACGTGGACCAGGCACTCGTTGGCAAAAACGTCGTAGTTGATGGCATTCCGACGGCCGCCGACCGCATTCAAGCTGACTGGATCGGCCAGATCTAGCCACCGCAAAATCGATCAATCCGTGATGGCGCGGTTCAGGGCACACCCCCCCGAACCACCTCCAACAGCGCAGAAAGCAGGAAATTAGGCGGCACTCTTCCCTCTTTTTTTGAGCTGGACCACCTTGTTCCCATCGAGGAAGTCAGCCCAATCCTGCATCATACGTCGCCGAGGAACGAGATACTCGGCAGCGTTGTAAGCACCTCGGACGTCGTTCTTTTCGGAATGGGCAAGCTGCATCTCGACCCAATCCTCATGGTACTTCCGGATCCAAATCGCAGGCTTGCCAAACTCGACCAGTTGCTCGTTTGCCCAGGTACTGGCGAGCCCCCGGAACCCATGGACCGTCTGCCGACTATGATAACCAAGCCGGTATAGGGCGTAGATCATGGTGTTTTCAGACAGCGGCTTGTCTGCGCTCACCCCAGGGAACAAGAATTCGCCTGTCGCGCGCGATATCATCGTCCTAGCTATCTGGGCAGCCTGAGCGGAAAGAGGGACAAGGTGCTCTCGCCCCATCTTCATTCGCGCAGCCGGGATGCGCCACAGCGGATTTATGCCGTGGAGGTCCTCGAACTCTGATTTGACAGCGAGGCGAAGCTCCTTGGTCCGGACCCAGGTCAGCAAGGCGAACATGACCGCGTCCCTCGTGATTGCCGAGCGCCGGTCACCTTCTTCCTGGTAATCTCGGACCTTCTCAATAAACGCGGGCAACTCAACAAGTGGCAAGCGACTCATGTGCTTTACCCTTGGCCGTGGCTTCAGGGCGCCGCGAAGATTTGCTGTCGGATCACTGGAGGCCAAGCCGCAAGCAATGGCAAACTGAAAGACCTGACCCACCCCCTGCTTAGCACGCCGGCTGATATCGAGCGCGCCGCGTGACTCTATCCGGCGTATCATCTCCAGAACCTCTGGCGCGGTGATCTCCTGAATCGGTCTTTGGCCGATGTAGGGGAACACATCCCGCTCCATCCGGGACCAGACACGATCCGCATGCGCCGCATCCAGTGAAGTCTTTCGGTTCTCATGCCAGCGGTTCGCGACGGCGAGGAAGGTGTCCCCGCCCTCCGATGTTACTTGGCCCTTGGCCAACATCGGGTCCTTGCATTCAGCGAGGACGGCTTTAGCCGCCCGACGCTTTTCTCTGGCAGCTGCGATCCCCAATGCCGGGTAGGCTCCGAAGGAGAGCAGCTTCTCCTTGCCTTCAAAGCGGTACTTCATCCGCCAAAGCTTAGCGCCGTTCGGCTGGACAAGCAGGAACAGGCCTTCACTGTCGGCTAGCTTGTAAGCCCGCTCCAGCGGCTTGGCATTCTTCGCTTGGTTCTCTGTGAGAGGCATGGGGGTATCGCTCCTTTTCGATACTCCGCGAAAATACCCCCAAAATACCCCCACACCAAATCTGGCTGCATGTGGAAGACCATGGACGCCTGCGGACGCGAATCACCCGCAACCCTCTGCTTTCTATTGGATTTTTGGAAAAATGCGGAAGCATTCGGAAGCTTCCGGAAAGGCCTATGGTAGCGGAGGAGGGACTCGAACCCCCGACACGCGGATTATGATTCCGCTGCTCTAACCGGCTGAGCTACTCCGCCCCATGGGGGATCCGGCGGCTGATGCGGCCGGATTCGGCGCCGGGTTGCCCCGAGCGCGAGGCGCGCCACTAGGGCGGTGTGGGCGCGGGGTCAAGCCCCTTGGGACGGCGCGGTTACAGCCGCTCCTTGCCGCGGAAGGCGCAGGTCTTGATCTCTTCCCAAGGCCCCCCGCAATAGCGGTGCAGCGCGAGCGCGGGGAAGGCGAAACGGCCCTTCGCGATCCACGGCGCCAGGAGCGCGGGGAGCGCCACCTGAAGCGCCCTCGCCTCGTCCTTGGTGACCTTGTTCTGGATCGTGACGTGCGGGCGCGGCTCGTAGAGGTCCTGGTCGGTGAGGCTGCCGCGGAAGTGCTCGGCGATGCCATGGCGCAGGGCGAGCAGCTGCGGCGCTTCGAGCGCGATCGCGGTGCCCTTCCCCAAGTCCATCACCCCCTTCACCGCCCCCTCGGGCGCGGCGAATTCGGCCGCCACGCGCGGCAGGAAGTCGCGCAGTTCCTCAAGCAGCGAGGGCGCGAAGGCGTGGAATAGCGTCACATGGGCGTGGAGGTGGTTCTTCTCAGGGGGATAATGCGCACGCCGGAGCCCTTCGGCGAAGGCATGAAGGTCGCGGGGCAGAACGGCGGTGACGATGAAAGGCTGGGGCATGGCCTACCAGCCTTAATCACATCTCGCCGCGTTCTCTACGGATTGCGTACCACTTGGCGACATTGGCATTGTGTTCGGCGAGCGTGTTCGCAAACCAGTGCCCGCCCGTCCCGTCCGCGACCATGAACAGCGCCGCTGTCTTCTCGGGGTTGAGCACCGCGGCAATGCTCTCGCGCCCGGGATTGGTGATCGGTCCCTCGGGGAGGCCCGTGCGGGTATAGGTGTTGTAGCCGTTGACCGCGGCGATTTCGGACTGGTTGATCCGGCGCCCCAAGGGCTTTCCCTTGGTGATGGGGTAAATGATCGTCGGATCGGCCTGAAGCTTCATGCCGGTGCGCACGCGGTTCGAATAGAGCCCGGCGACCATGCGCCGCTCCTCGGGCTTGCCGGTTTCCTTCTCGACGATCGAGGCAAGGATCAGCGCGTCGCGCATAGTATCGACCGCGATGCCGGGGGCGCGCTTGGCCCATTCCTCGGCGAGCGCCTTGTCCATCGCCGCCTGCATCTGCTCGACGAGCTCCTTGCGCGACTGGCCGCGCTCGAAGCTGTAGGTGTCGGGCAGGATCGAGCCTTCGGGCGGCACGGGGATCTCGCCGGTGAGCAGTTCCTCGCCCATCAGCCGCTCCCACACCAGGACCGAGGGCATGCCTTCGGGGATGGTGACGAAGCGGCGGATCACATCGCCGCTCTGGAATGCGCCCAGAATATCGCCCTGGCTCATCCCGGCGGTGAGCAGGAACTCGCCCGCCTGGATCGGCGCGTCGGAGCCGAAGATCCGGGCTTGCAGCGTGAAGCCGGCGGCCGAGGAGATCAGCCCTTCGGCCTCGAGCTTGGCCGCGACCGTGCCGACCGATGCGCCTGCGGGGATCGTGAAAGGCGTGTCCTTCGTGATCGTCGCCGATCCGAGAACAGTCCACGCCAGCACCAGACCCGCCGCGGCAAGGCCCAGCACCAGCAGCACGAGACCCCGCAACGCTTTCACGGTGTCAGTCGACCTTCTGCATGATGATCGAGGCGTTGGTGCCGCCAAAGCCGAAGGAGTTGTTGAGGACTGCACGCACTTCCCGCTTCTTGGCCACCAGCGGCACGAGGTCGATCCCTTCCGTGCCGTCATCGGGATCGTGGAGGTTCAGCGTCGGCGGGACGATCTGGTCGCGCATCGCGAGGATACAGAAGATCGCTTCCACCGCGCCCGCGCCGCCCAGCAGGTGGCCGATCGCGCTCTTGGTCGAGGACATCGACGCGCCCGACAGCCCCTCGCCCAACACGCGCTTGATCGCGGCGAGTTCGATGGTGTCGGCCATGGTCGAGGTGCCGTGGGCGTTGATGTAGTCGATATCGCCCGGGCCGAGGCCGGCCTTCTTCAACGCCATGCGCATCGCCAGCTCCGCGCCGCGGCCTTCAGGATGTGGGGCGGTGACGTGATAGGCGTCGCCCGACAGGCCATAGCCGGTGACTTCGGCGTAGATCTTCGCGCCGCGCGCCTTGGCGTGCTCATATTCTTCGAGGACGACGCAGCCGGCGCCCTCGCCGAGCACGAAGCCGTCACGGTCTTTATCCCAAGGGCGCGATGCGGTTGCAGGATCATCATTCCGTGATGACAAAGCGCGCGCAGCGGCAAACCCACC
>JBJTTE010000284.1:0-4780 GCA_046080005.1 Erythrobacter sp. | reverse complement strand
CCATTCCGAGGTCGCGCGCACCTTCGACGCCGCGCTCGCCGTGCTGGAGGCCGGCCCGAGAGCCGTTGCGCTCAGCCATCCTCAGAACTGCATCCGCTTTGCCGGGTTCATCGGCGTCTCGCGCAAAATGGCGGCGCACCTGCGTGGCGTTTCCACCTCCGAGCGACTGGCGAAGCTGCTCACCTATGGTCCGCGCCGCAGCCTTGCCGACTGGGCCGAGGACCGCGCGATCCTTGAACGCACCCGCGACGAGGTGCGCGCGGTGATCGCCGAGCACGGCTTCCTGATCCTGCCAACCGTCCCCAACCCGCCGTTCCCGCACAGCGAACCCGAACCCGCCGCACAGGCCGATTTCACCTGCCTCGCCAATATCGCGGGTCTTCCGTCGATCAGCTTGCCCGCAGGCTGGACCGCGGACGGCCTGCCGATTGGCGTGCAACTGGTCGGCCCGGCAGGCGCGGAAGCGGGACTCTTCACACTCGCCCGCCGGATCGACGACAGATTGCGGGCCTATCACCCGCCAGCCCAAGGAGCCTGACCGATGCGTATCATCTGCCTGTTCAACCTGAAGCCCGGAGTCGACGTGTCCGAGTATGAACAATGGGCGAAGACCCGCGACATTCCCGGCGTCAACGCGCTCGGATCGGTGACGAGCTTCACCGTCCACAAGGCCACTGGCGTCTTCGGCGACGATGCTGCCACGCCCGCCTATCAGTACATCGAGGTGATCGACATCACCGGCATGGACGCCTTCATCGCCGATATCTCGACCGAGGATTTCCAGGCTGCCGCCGCGCCGTTCCAGGGCTTTGCCGATGCGCCGCAATTCATCCTGACCGAGGACCTGTGACATGGCGGGGGCGTTTGCGGGCAAGACCATCGTCGTTACCGGATCGGGCAAGCAGAAGGGGCTGGGGCAGGGCATCCTGCAGGCCTTCGCGGACGAAGGCGCGAGTTGCGTCGTCTCAGACCTTGCGATCGACGACGAGGCGACCAGCGTCGCCCAAGACCTGCGCGCCCGCGGGGCCGAGGTCGCGCTGATTGCTTGCGATGTCTCGAAGGCGGACCAGTGCCGCGCGCTGATCGAGCGGACCATCGACCGCTTCGACGCGGTCGATATCCTCGTCAACAATGCCGGGATCGGCTTCAAGATGAAGCCGCTGCTCGAGGTCGATACCGCTGATGAATGGGACCAGGTGATCGCGGTCAACCTGTCGGGTGCGTTCTACTGCACCCAGGCCGCGGCGCGGGCGATGGTGCAGCGCGGCAAGGGAGGCCGGATCATCAATATCGCCAGCCAGGCCGCCAAGACCGGCTTTCCGCACCTGCCCGCCTATGTCTCGTCCAAGCACGGCATGGTCGGCCTGACGCGGGCGAGCGCGGTCGAACTGGGCAAGCACGGCATCACGGTCAACGCCGTGTGCCCCAACCATGTCACCACCGGGCTCGGCGCGCAGCAGAACGAATATTTCTCGAAGCTGCTCGGCTTCGCCACTGTCGAGGATTACCTTGTCAGCATGGCTGCGAAGAACCCGATGGGCCGCCCCGGCCTGCCGTCCGACACCGCCGCGGCCTGCCTGTGGCTGGCGAGCGATGCGGCCTTTTATGTCACCGGCGAGGCGCTCAACGTCTCGGGTGGGGAGGAGATGCACTGATGCCGCTTACCGAAGAACGCATCGACTGGCCCGGCGGGGCGAAGATGGCCCTCAGCGTGGTCGTCAATGTCGAGGAAGGCAGCGAGATGACCATCGCCCGCGGCGATCGCGGGATGGAGCCGGTTGACGAGCTGGGCGTCTTCGTCAAATCGAAGATGCGCAACTATTCCAACGAATCCAATTACCTCTACGGCATCAAGGCGGGTGCGCCGCGGATCGTCAAGCTGCTGAAGCGCTATGACATCATGGCCAGCTGGACGGTCGCGGCGATGAGCCTCGAGAGCCACCCCGAGATCGCAGGGGCCATCGTCGAGTTAGGGCACGAACCCGTCAGCCACGGCTATCGCTGGGTGCACCAGTTCAAAATGGACGAGGAAGCGGAGCGCGACTTCATCCGCCGCGCCGTCGCCAGCATCGAGGCGACTTGCGGCGTGCGCCCCTATGGCTGGCTGTCGCGCTACCTGCTCACCGACAACACCCGGCGGCTGTTGTCCGAGGAGGGCTTCACCTATCACATGGACGATTATTCGGGCGACGTGCCGTTCTGGGATCGCGAGACTGTGGCGGGCAAGCCGGTGTGCATCGTCCCCTACCAGCTCGACAGCAACGACATGAAGATGTGGACCGATCCGGCGCTGACCCCGCACCAGTGGCTCGACTACGCCAAGGCCAATTTCGACCAGCTCTATCGCGAGGGGGAAGAAGGCAATCCCAAGATGATGAGCCTCGGCCTGCACCTGCGCATCATCGGGCGGCCGGGGCGGATCTGGGCGTTGGAGGAGTTTTTCCGTCATGTCCGCAAGCACGAAGGCGTGTGGGTGACGAGCCGCAAGGCGATCGCCGATCACTTTATGGCGACGCATCCGGCATGAGCCTGCGTTTGACCCGCGAAGGTGCCGTTGCGCGCCTGCTGATCGACTGCGCCGACAAGCGCAACGCCTTCGACATGGCCATGTGGGAAGCGCTGCCCGCGCTGGTGGCCGAGGCGGTCGCCGATCCGGCGGCGCGGGTGCTGGAAATTCGCGCGGCCGAGCCGGGCGGGGCGTTCTGCGTCGGCGCGGATATCCGCGAACTGCTCGCCAACAAGGATGAAGCCGCATGGCGCGCGGCCAATCAGGCCGCGATCAACCGCGCCCAGAACGAACTCGCCCGCGCCGATATCGCCACCATCGCCTTTGTCGAGGGTGATTGTGTCGGCGGGGGCTGCGGCATCGCGATGGCCTGCGATATTCGCGTGGCGACCCCGGCGGCGCGCTTCGGGATCACGCCGGCAAAGCTCGGCCTCGTCTATCCGCTGCACGACGTGAAGCTGCTGGTCGATCTCGTCGGCCCGGGGCACGCGAAGCGGATGCTCTACACCGGCGAATTGCTGAGTGCGCAGGAGGCGCAGCGGATCGGGCTGGTCGAGATCATCGCCGATAGCAGCGCTGCGCTGACTGCGCAGATCGCCACCGCCTCGGGCAGCAGCGTGCGCGCGATCAAAAGCTTTGTGCGCCGGGTGCTCGATGGGCAGGTGGCCGATGACGCCGAAACGCTGGCGGTCTTCGCGGCGGCCTTCACCGGCCCCGATTTCGCCGAAGGCACCGCCGCCTTCGTCGCGAAGCGCAAGCCGGAGTTCAAGGCATGACCATTCCCCACGGCACGATCATGGGAGGGCTTTCGACCGTCCCCGATCTCGCGCGGGCGATCGCGGCCTATGCCGGGGTTCTCGGGCTGGACCCGGTCGAGCAGGGCGTCCTTGGCGCCGATCTCGCCGCCAGCTGGGGCTGCCCCGCCAATGCCGGATCACCCTATGCGGTGCTGCGTCCGTCGAGCGGCGCGCCGTGCTGGTTCCGGCTGGTCGAACAGCCCGCACACCGCGATTTCCGTCCCACCACCACCTATGGCTGGGCCGCCTTCGAGACGACGGTGGAGGATGTGTGGCGCTGGCCCGATGCCCTGCCGCCCGAACTGTTCACCATCGTCGGCCCGCCCAAGCTGCTCGAGAATGTCGCGCCCGCCTTCATCCCGATGCAGGCGCTGGGGCCTGGGGGCGAGATGGTCTATCTCAACCAGGTGCTCGGCGACATGCCGGACACCGATCTGCCGCGCGCCGCCGCACCGGTTGACCGGATCTTCATCACCGTCCTCGCCGCGCCCGATCGCGATGCGGCGGTGGCTTGGTATCGCGACCGGCTCGGGCTGGAGCGGGGGGCGGATTACACGCTGCCCTATTCGATGATCAACAAGGCCTTCGACCTGCCGGCGGAGACGCAGACCACGATCACCATGGTCAAGCAGGGCCGCATGCCGATCGTCGAGGTCGACGATTATCCCCCGGCCGCCGCCCCGCGCGCACGCCATGCGGGGATGTTGCCGCCGGGTAATGCCTTGGTGACGCTGGCGGTGCGCGATCTGGATGCCTGCAGAGCCGACTGGATTGCTCTGCCGCGAGCGATGGACAGCGCGGTTTACGAAGGCCGCCGCGCCGCCACCGCGATCGGCGCGGCAGGCGAACTGGTCGAATGCGTCGAGGTGGGGCCATGAGGCTGTTCGCCTTCCGCTGCCTCGACGGCGCGGGAAGCGCGCCCGCGCGCGAGGCAGCACTTGCCGAACATCTCGCCCATGTCGAGAAGCATATCGGTGACTACGCCGTCGCCGGGCCGCTCAAGGAGGGAGAGCGCACGATCGGTTCACTGCTCGTCATCAAGGCGAGCGATGCAGCCGAGGCGCACTTGCGGCTCGAGGCCGATCCCTATTTCGCCGCCGGAGTCTGGGCGAGCATTACCTGCGAAGAATTCCGTGCGGTCGCCGACGACTGGGTCCGCGGAGCGGCATGGAAGCGGGCCGGCGCTTAGTCCCCCGTCTTGGTGCAACTGCCTTGCATCCAGCGCAGGTTGATCCCCACTAGCGACGCATCGGGCGAGGCCCAACTGTAACTTTCCGCGCGCTCGGGATCGTCCTTGTGGACATAAAGCACCAGCGAAGGCTTGTTGCGGCTGCCCCTTGCCCAAGTGACGTTGCGCAGCCGGATCGAGACGTCGGGCGCCTCTCCCTTCCCCAGGATGGCCACGCGCCCCCGCCCTGATCGAAGCTGACGAGGTTTCCGGAGAAGGTCCAGTCGGGCGTCCCATCGGGTTTTCCCG
>JBJTTE010000283.1:0-3295 GCA_046080005.1 Erythrobacter sp. | reverse complement strand
TGAAGCACCAACACCAGCTCCACAGCGAGAGACCTCCCCTCAGCCATGACCGCTTACACCCTGGGTTCCCTGCTCCACGAAGGAAAGGCCAAGCGGGTTCACGCCACCGACCAGCCCGATCTGGTGGCGGTGGAGTTCAAGGATGATGCCACCGCTTTCAACGCGGAAAAGAAGGGCACCATCAACGGCAAGGGCGTGATCAACAATCGCATCAGCGAGCATGTCTTCAGCCGTCTGGCCCATATCGGCATCCCTACCCACTTCATCCGCCGCCTCAACATGCGCGAGCAGTTGATCCGGCAGGTCGATATCATCCCGCTCGAAGTGGTGGTGCGCAATGTTGCGGCTGGCTCGATCAGCAAGCGCCTCGGGATCGAGGAAGGCGAGCCGCTGCCGCACACCCTGATCGAGTATTACTACAAGGACGATGCTCTCGGCGATCCGCTCGTTGCTGAAGAACATATCGCCTGCTTCAACTGGGCCTCGAACGATGAGATGCATGACATCTCGTCGATGGCTATCCGCATCAACGATTTCCTGTGCGGCATGTTTGCTGCAGTCGACATCCGCCTGATCGACTTCAAGCTCGAATTCGGCCGCCTCTATGATGGGGATTACAGCCGCGTCATCCTCGCCGACGAAATCAGCCCGGATGGCTGCCGCTTGTGGGACATGACGACCGGCGAAAAGCTCGACAAGGATCGCTTCCGGCGCGATCTTGGCGGCGAGGAAGAGGCTTACCGCGAGGTTGCCCGCCGCCTTGGCCTGCTGAACGGCGAGGATAGTGGTCCAGGCGAGGTGTTTGATCTTTCGCACGCCCGCTCACGGCTGCGCGGGCCGCCGTCGCTCAAAAAATAGGCTGACAGGCCAATGACAGGCGCTAGTCTCGCGGCTATATCCGACCGATCCGAGAGAGACGCTTGAAATCCATGCGGAAGTTGCCCTTCGCTGCCAGCCTGCTGCTGGCGCTTTCCCCGTTTGCGCTGACGACATCGCTCGCCGCTCAGGACGCGCCGATCGCGGAAGCATCTCGCGCGGCGCCTGCACCTACCCCGGTTTGGCCATTCGAAGAAAGCGATCTGTCCGTCGACCCAGCCTACACCTTCGGGCGGCTGGAAAACGGAATGCGCTATATCATTCGCAGCAACGCGACCCCGGCGGGCACGGCTCTGGTGCGCATGCGGATCGGCTCGGGCGCGCTGGAGGAGACAGAGGCCGAGCGCGGGCTTTCCCATTATCTCGAACACATGGCCTTCAACGGCTCGAAGGGCATCCCCGAAGGCGAGATGATCAAGCTGCTTGAACGCGAGGGGCTGGCATTCGGCGCAGACACCAATGCTTCGACCGGTTTCGAGGCAATCACCTACATGCTCAACCTGCCGCGCAACGATGAAGCGCTGCTTGGAACGGCACTGACGCTGATGCGCGAGACTGCGAGCGAGCTTACGATCTCCGAAGGAGCCGTGGCCCGCGAACGCGGGGTCATCCTTGCCGAGCGGCGCGATCGAGCAGGCTTCCAACAGCGCAAATTCGAGGACAATGTTGCCTTCCTTGCCCCTGATGCGCGCTACGGAAAGCGGATACCCATCGGCACGCTCGAAGTGATCGAAGGCGCAACTGCAGCGCAAATCCGCGCGGTCTACGAACGCACCTATACTCCGGCGAACACTTTGTTGGTGGTGGTCGGTGATTATCCGGTCGCCATGGTCGAGACGGCGATCCGCGCCCGGTTTGCAAGCTGGGCTCCGGCTTCTGCCCCCGCCAAACCGGTCGCGGGTCCGATTGATGTTTCGGCGAAGGGCCTGACCGACATCCACATCGATCCCGCGCTCGCGGAAAGCGTGACCATCAGTCGCCTCGCCCCGTGGCGCGATGAGCCCGATACGCTGGCCAATCGCCGCGCAAGCACCCTGCGCAGTATCGGCTATGGAATCGTCAACCGGCGCCTCGCCCGGCTCGCGCGCGGTGGTGACGCGCCGTTCCGGGGCGCCAGCTTCAGTTCGGGGGACATATTTGAAGATGCGCGCATCACGAGCCTCGGCGTCAGCAGTGCCGATGGCGAGTGGGACAAAGGCGTGCGCGCTGCGACCCGCGAGGTCAATCAGGCGCTGACCTATGGCTTCACCCGCGCCGAGCTGGACGAGCAACTCGCCAATCTTCGCACCGGGCTGGAGAATGCGGCCAAGTCTGCCGATACGCGCAGCAACGCGGTGTTTGCTGGCGCGGCGCTGGCGTTGGTCAGCGACGAGCGCATACCGACTACGCTGCAATGGGCGCTCGACGATTTCGAGCAGTGTGCCCCCGCGATCACGCCCGAAGCGGTGTGGCAGGCGATGCTCGCCGATGCCGCACCGCTCACCGAACCGCTGATCCGCTTTGAAGGTCGCAACGCACCTCAGGGCGGCGAGGCTGCATTGCGTACCGCTTTCGCCGAAGGCACGGCCCTGCCGATTGTTGCGCCAGTCGAAAGCGGTCCGCTGGTGTTCGGCTACAGTGAATTCGGCCCGGATGGCGCGGTCGTGTCCGATACGCGCGAGGCGCGCCTTGGCTTGCGCTTGATCACCTTTGCCAATGGTGTGCGGCTGACGCTCAAACAAACCGATGTCCGCAAGGACCGGATTGCCTTTGCGATGGCCGTCGATGGCGGCGATCTGCTCAACACGCGCGCGGCACCGCTGCGCACGGCACTGATTGCTGCATTGGCGCAAGGCGGGCTTAGCAAGCACAGCCAGGACGAGTTGGCGAGCGTGCTCGCGGGGCGCAGCGTGAGTTTTGCGTTGGACAGCGATGCCGATGCGTTCACTACCTCAGCGACCACCACCCCTCGCGATCTTTCGCTGCAACTGCAGGTCCTTGCGGCGACACTGACGGATCCCGGCTATCGGCCTGAAGGGGTCGAGCGGTTCCGCAAGAACATCGACAACTTCTTCAACACGCTTGATGCGACCCCCGGTCGCGCGCTGTCTTCAGCAAGCGGTGCGATCTTGTCGGACAATGATCCGCGCTTCGGCCTGCAACCCAAGGAAGCCTATTTTGCGCTCGATTACCAAGGCCTGCGCGCTGCGATTGGCGACCGGCTAGCAAAGGGCGCGATCGAGCTGGCGCTGACAGGCGATCTCGATGAGGACGCAGCTATTGCCGCCGTCGCCGCAACGCTCGGCGCGCTGCCGCAGCGCGAGGCGACCTTCAGTGCGCGCACCGATAACCGAAACCGCAATTTCACCGGCAGCCGCGGCGAACAGCGCCTTACGCACAAGGGCGAGGCCGATCAGGCATTGCTGCAATGGGTCTGGCC
>JBJTTE010000282.1:0-7389 GCA_046080005.1 Erythrobacter sp. | reverse complement strand
GTTCTCGTCGATATCGGTGATGATCACGGTCGCACCTTGGGCCAGCAGCGCCTCTGCCGCCGCCTTGCCCAGACCCATCGCCCCGCCTGTCAGCAGCACAACCTTGCGCCCCACCCGTCCTGCCACTTGCTCTCTCCCTTGTGCTCTGCGGCTGGCATCGCTGGCGAACGCGGACTTATGCAGACCCACCCCGCTGCGACCAGCCTCGCATGCGGATCGGCAAGTCTCGCTCCCCTCCCGCTTGCGGGAGGGGTTGGGGGTGGGCTTCCAACGCCCGTGTCAGCGAGAGACGTAGCCGTCTATCGTGTGGAGAGAGGGCTATCAGCCCACCAATCCGCTGACCACTGCCAAACTGAGGAAGACCAGAAAGCCCATCGAATCTGTGGTCATGGTGACAAACACCGATGAGGAGATCGCCGGATCGGCCTTGAACCGTTGGAGCGTGAGCGGCACCAGCACCCCCGCCAGCCCGGCGATGATGATGTTGCACAGGATCGCCGCGCTGATCACGCCGCCGAGCAGGGGATTACCGAAAAGCAGCGCGACTATCCCGCCGAGCACCACCGCAATGCTCGCGCCATTGAGCGCGGCGATGCTGAGCTCGCGCCGGATCGCGCGGGTGGTGTTGGCATCGGTCAGCTGGTTGGTCGCAATCGCGCGCACCGTCACCGCCAGCGTTTGCGTGCCCGCATTGCCGCCAATCCCGGCGACAATCGGCATCAGCACCGCGAGCGCGACCATGGTCGCGATCACATCCTCGAACTGCGCGATCACGGTTGAGGCGACCGAGGCCGTCACGAGATTCGCCAGCAGCCAGCGCACCCGCGCCTTGTAGCTATCGACGATCGGCTCGTTGATGTCGCCATCGCCCGCACCCGAAAGCAGCAGCGCATCCTCGCCTGCCTCTTCGGAGATGATGTGGACGATATCGTCCACCGTCATCTGGCCCACCAGCCGCCCGCTTTCATCGACCACAGCGGCCGAGATCAGCGCATATTTCTGGAACATCAGCGCGACCTCTTCCTGATCCATCGTCACCGGGATCAGGGTCTGGTCGCGTTTCATCACATCGGTCAGGCGCACGCTGCGCGGCGTGGTGAGGATCCAGCTGAGCGCGCAGGTGCCGACCGGATGGTGGCCCTCGTCGATCACGAAAACCTCGTAGAAGTCGTGCTCCAGATCGCCCTGTTCGCGCAGGTAATCGATCAGATCGCCGACATTCATGTGCTCAGGCAGCGCCACGAAGTTGCGGCTCATCAGCCGCCCGGCGGTCTCTTCGGGATAGGCAAGCGCGGATGCCACCGCCTCGCGGGTTTCGGGCTCAAGCTCGGCGATCACCGCCGCCTGATCGGCCTCGTCGAGGTCCTCGATCAGCTGCACCGCATCATCGGTGTCGAGCTGTTCGGCAATCGTCGCGACCGCCTGCGCTGGCAGGGCCTCGATCAGGTCCTCGCGCACGTAATCATTGAGTTCGGCGATCACGTCGCTGGTCATCAGGTCAGAGATCGCGCGTGCCAGCACCGCGCGTTCGGGCCGGTCGAGCAGTTCGATCAGGTCGGCAATGTCAGCCGCGTGGAGCGGCTCGACCAGATCATAGACCGCGCCCTTGTCGCCCGCATCGAGCGCATCGCGCACCGCGCTGACATAATCGACCTTGAGGCGGTTTTCCTCGTCGTGCCGCTCGTCATCGACCCGGTCATCCGGGCGCACTTCGGCCTCCACCGGATCGACGGTGATCAGAAGCTCGTCAGTGATGCGATCATCGGCCATGAGCGGCGTTTACGGAGCGACCTATGAAAAGCAAGGCTGGAGGGTGACAGGCAGGGATTGGCTGCGTATGGGCGGGCAAATTTCCGCAGGAGACATTGAACATGGCCGAGACCCTGACCTTCACCCTCGACACCGGCGACGGCGAACCCAAGGACGTGGTGATCAAGCTGCGCCCTGATCTGGCCCCGGGCCATGTCGCGCGCATCACCGAATTGGCGAGCGAAGGCTTCTATGACGGCGTGATCTTCCACCGCGTGATCGCCGGCTTCATGGCGCAGGGCGGCGATCCGACCGGGACCGGCATGGGCGGCAGCGAAAAGCCCGACCTCAAGGCCGAATTCAATGCCGAACCCCATGTCGAAGGCGTGTGCTCGATGGCCCGCTCGCAGAACCCGAACAGCGCCAATTCGCAGTTCTTCATCTGCCTCGATGACGCGCGCTTCCTCGACAAGCAGTACACCGTGTGGGGTCAGGTCACGAGCGGGATGGAACACGTCCACGCCATCCCCAAGGGCGAACCCCCGCGCGCACCGGGCAAGATCGTCAAGGCTACGGTGGGCTGATCCATTATCGCCTAGCTCCGTTCGGGCTGAGCTTGTCGAAGCACTGCTTTTTCTTCTGTTTTCGCTTACGGGCCAGAGGGAAAGTGCAGCCCTTTGACAGGCTCAGGGCGAACGGGAGCAGGTGATATGCGCCGCTATGCACTGCGGCTTGGTCTGACGTTCGTTCAGTACGGCTCGCTCGGCTTCCTTACCGCCTTGGCCGCGAGGTTTCTGACGGATCGGCTGACCGGCACCGCCTACTTAGCATCGCTTGCCAGCTTGGCTGTTGCTGTGGTTTTTGTCTGGCGATGGAGCCGTAACCGGATCGACCAACTTGATCCGCGGGATCCGACCTGAATCGACTCTCGCCGCCGGATTGGCGTCTGCTTGGCAATCGATGACCGGTCCCAGATCAGTCTAGACCCCCTCCAGACCCCCTCCAGACCCCCTCTAGACCCCGTTTAGGGTCGCCCCAGACCCCCGCCAAAACGATGTTTCATGTGAAACATTGTGCTCACACGGCGCTTGCGTGCTGCGCTACCCGGCCAGCACATTCTTGAGCACCCGCGTCACCGGCACATGGTTCGGCAAGCGGGTGTTGGTGTGGTGCCAGGCGCTCGGCACGGTTACGTCCCGCGCAATATCGGGGCGCGAATTGAAGTCGCCCAAGGTGTCCATTTCGCCCATCACATCAACCACGGTCTTGACGTCCGACGGCATGGCAATGCGCGCGCCGAAGGTCACCACTCTGAGGTCCCTGACCATCGCCGCAAAGCGGGCTTTATGCTGGCTTTTCAGCGCATAGAGCGCTTCAGAGATCACCAGATTGCCCTTGGAATGGCCGACCAGAAGATCGGTCTCGACCCGCTCTGCCAGCAGCCCCGTCAGCGCTTTTACGTCCTTGCTGTAGCGCGACAATTGGAAGCTCTGCCCGGGATCAAAATTGCCGAGCCAGGGCCGTGATCCCTTGGGCAGCATCCAGGTCATCGCATCCATGGTGCGTTCAAGCGATGCAAACCCGTGGCGCAGCGCGTTGAGGCCGCCGAACAGGAAGAAGCCGCCCATCGCCTCGCTCGCCAGATCGCCCATCCCATGCCCCGAGACGACCGCCAGAACCGGTGCCCCCAAAGCATCGGCGACATTGCGCGCGAGCGCGGCTGCGCCGACCGCTGAACTGCCCACGCCCGCCACCGTAATCGCGGCATAGCGGGGCGCCAATGGCGGGCATTCTTTCAAGCTTTTCCAAAGCTTTATACTCGGCGCGGTAGAAGGCCCGACTTCCAGAATCATGCCTTCGACCTTGCGCGCGCAGGCCAGCTCCTCCCGCTCGTTAGCGCGCAGAATATCGACGTCATAAAACAGACCATCGAGAGCAGCATTGTCGAGACCGGCAAAAGCGGTGAACGGCGTATAGGTCATGATCCCGCAGAGCCTTAGCCGAGCCTCACAAAGAAGCCACCTCTTGCATGCGCCCCTTGGCACCTTTGCTAAGGTCCAGCGCGCGGAATGTGCAGCGATTGAACCGCTTGCCGCTTCAAGCTAAGGCGCGCGGCGCATGACCACCTCCACGCCTCCCCAGACCTACCGCGTCAAAAGCTTCGGCTGCCAGATGAACGTCTATGATGGCGAGCGCATGGGCGAGCTCTTGGCCGAACGCGGCATCCGGCCTGCACCCGAAGGCGAGGAAGCCGATCTCGTGATCCTCAACACCTGCCATATCCGTGAAAAGGCAGCAGAAAAGGTCTATTCAGACATTGGCCGGCTGGTGAAGGCAGGCGCGCAAGCGGGCAAGACACCACTGATCGCGGTCGCTGGCTGTGTTGCCCAGGCCGAGGGTGAGGAGATCATGGCGCGCGCCCCGGCCGTCTCAATCGTCGTTGGACCCCAGGCCTATCACCGCCTGCCCGAGATGCTCGACAAGGCCACCAAAGGCGAGCGCGCGACCGATACCGACATGCCCGCGATTGCCAAGTTCGATGCGCTCCCGGCGCGTAAGAAGCGCGGTCCCAGCGCCTTCCTGACGGTGCAGGAAGGCTGCGACAAGTTCTGCACCTATTGCGTGGTGCCCTATACCCGAGGCGCAGAAATCTCGCGGCCTTTCAGTCACCTTGTGGCCGAAGCGCAGAAACTGGTCGAGGCCGGGGCGCGGGAGATCACGCTGCTCGGCCAGAACGTCAATGCCTGGCGCGGCGAGGATGAGCAGGGCCGCCGCACGGGGCTCGGCGGGTTGATCCGGAGGCTCGCGGCCATCGATGGCCTTGCGCGTATTCGCTACACCACCAGTCACCCCAACGACATGGATGATGACCTGATCGCCGCGCATGGCGAGGTCGCCAAGCTGATGCCCTATCTGCACTTGCCGGTGCAGGCCGGCAATGACCGCATCTTGAAGGCGATGAACCGCCTGCACACGGCGGAAAGCTACCTGCGGCTGATCGAGCGCTTCCGCGCTGTCCGTCCCGATATCGCGTTGTCGGGCGACTTTATCGTCGGCTTCCCGGGAGAAACCGAGGCGGAATTCCAGGACACGCTGAGCATCGTCGATGAAGTCCGTTATGCCGCGTGCTTCAGCTTCAAATATTCTCCGCGCCCCGGCACGCCCGCTGCGATGATGGACAACCCAGTCGCGCCCGAGGTGATGGACGAGCGGCTCCAACGCCTTCAGGCCCGGATCGGCGCGCATCAATACGCCGTCAATCAGACGAGCGTCGGCAAGACCTGTCAGGTCCTCGTCGAGCGTACCGGGCGGCACCCCGGCCAATGGCTCGGCAAGTCGCCGTGGCTGCAATCGGTCCACTTCGAGGGCGAGCACGCCATTGGCGATCTGGTCGAAGTGACGCTGGCCGAGGCAGGGCCGAACTCGCTACGGGGCCTGCTTCGCGCTCACGCCTGAGCGCTCCGCCGCCACCGCCGCGCGGGCGATGTCGTTGTAGACCCGGCGCGGCTTGGCATTTTGCGAGGCATCGTAGAGCTCGCGCACCAGCGCGCGGTCGTAGTCGGTCAGTTCAGCGGGCGGGGTGGGGTCATCGAACAGAGTGAGGATCGTGCGCACCGGCGGCCCGGCCTCGACCGCCCCGGTCCCTAGCAGCGCGCGGATGGTAGCGTAATCGGCCAGCTGGCCGAGCGTTAGAGCGGTTTGCGATCTGGCTGCGCCAAATCGGCCGCTCTAGGTTGTTGTTTTACCGCATTTTCCGAACCGTCAGGTGGTTCCACCTGACTGGAAAATGCTCTAAGCCGTGCGCCGCGTCCTTCGCAATGAGCACCGCCGCGCCGGTGATTTCGGTGGTGAAGACGGGATCGGTGACACTGAAGGGCTCGATCAGTTGCGGCAGGGCCACGCCCCTATCCAATACCGCTTTCGGATCGGCATAGTGCAAGGGCTGACCTTCCGCATTGCGCACCACGATCTTGTTCCACGCTCTGACTGGCCCCGCCTCGCCCAGCACCCGTTCGCGCTGGTAGTCTGCGAGGTGAGCGAGTTGCGGCGAGTCGGAAGTCAGCCAGCTATCCGGCGGACCGGCCGCCGGGCCCATGAAGGCCACCCGCACCGTCGGCAAGCAGGTCGACGAGCGGTCGGCCCCGACGCCCAGCGCCTCGGCATTTGCGCGGATGCGCTCCGCGATCACCGCGGCATCATCAGGCGCGAGGCCGAGCACCGTGACGCACACCGGAAAGGCGAACTTGGCGACCGGATGGTCCATGCGCGGCGGGCGGATCACGGCGCGGGTGAATTCGCGCAATTCCCGGTGCCGCTCGGCCTCGGTCGGAGGCGGGCGCACGATAATCTCGGGCGCGGTGCGTGGCGGCGTGTCCTGTGCAGCCGCGGGTGTGGCGAGTGAGAGCGCAATCAGGACACCTGCAAACCTGCGCATATCCATCGACCTTTCAGTGGCTTGGCTTTGAGACGATAGCACAAAACCGGCGCCTGTGTGAAGCATCCGTGACTTTCCACCACCATCTCGCCGTACCTGCCTTGCCAAGGCGCGTGAGGGGCTTACCCTTGCGACTCAAGGGCCGAGGGATCGTCCTTCTGCCGCAGAAAAAGGACCTTATGGGCCGACGACCCTCCCGTGCCGGGCATCCGGCGCTCTCACCCGATCCGCGCGGCATTCCGGCACAGCGACGCGCGCGGGTTGATCTGACCTTCGAGAATCAGGGCCTGCTCGGACCCTTGTTCGGGCAGTTTGACGCCAATCTGGTGCAGGTCGAAAACCGGCTCGGAGTCTATATCCACGCGCGCGGCCACCAGGTGGTTATTGAAGGCCCGGAGGACGATGTCGCCCGCGCCCGCGAGACCCTCAAGACCATGTATGACCGGCTCGCGCGCGGCGAGGCGCTCGATAGCGGCGCGATTGAATCGCTGATCGGCATGTCCGCCGAACCCACGCTCGAAGGGATCATCTCGGGCGACGAGGGCGCGCCGCCGATCATGATCCGCACGCGCAAGAAAACCATCGTGCCGCGCTCGGCGACGCAGATGGAATATATGCGCGCGCTCGCCCGCGACGACATCATTTTCGCGCTCGGTCCGGCGGGGACGGGCAAGACCTATATCGCGGTGGCGCAGGCGGTGAGCCAGCTTATCACCGGGAGCGTCCAGCGCCTGATCCTCTCGCGCCCGGCGGTTGAGGCGGGGGAGAAGCTCGGCTTTCTTCCCGGCGACATGAAAGAGAAGGTCGATCCCTATTTGCGGCCGCTCTACGACGCGCTCAACGACTGCATGCCGCCCGAACAGGTCGAGCGGCGGTTGGCCAATGGCGAGATCGAGATCGCGCCGATCGCCTTCATGCGCGGACGCACGCTGGCGGACAGTTTCATCATCCTTGATGAAGCGCAGAACACCACGCGCGAGCAGATGAAGATGTTCCTGACGCGGTTCGGCCAGAACAGCCGGATGGTAATCTGCGGCGACCCGCGCCAGGTCGACATTCCCGGCGGGCCGAGGATGAGTGGGCTCAATGATGCCGTCGAGCGGCTCGAGGGCATCGAAGGCTTCGGCACGATCCGCTTCACCGCCGCCGACGTGGTGCGCCACCCGATAGTAGTCAAAAGTCAAAAGTTAAAAGTCAAAAGTCTC
>JBJTTE010000281.1:0-12409 GCA_046080005.1 Erythrobacter sp. | reverse complement strand
AATCCGTCTGGTAACGCTTCGAAACCCGCGGATGCTGCGCGCGGGTGGCCGGGGTCCACATCATAATCTCCGGGTTGTCTGCAAAACCCCCGGAATCACAGCAACCTCAGCCGCTCAACCCCTTTCGAAACGGCCTCTTAGGTGCAGGCGAAAAGTCCTAATGGCCTACGAGCCAAGAAGTGCAGTTCCGAACTATTCCAGCGTCCGGGGTGGAAACGCCTCGGGCGTTTTTCTATGGGCCGCGCATGACGGCATTCAAGGAAGGCGATCCGACCACCATCGCGCGGCTTTACGGGCGTTCGGTCGGCAAGAAGCTGCGCAAATATCAGCAGTCGCTGGTCGACACTCTGCTGCCGCAGATCAGCGTGCCGGTGGAAGGCCCGGTGACCTCGGAAGTGCTGTTTGGTGATACGCGTCCGCTTCACGTCGAGATCGGCTTTGGCGGCGGCGAGCATCTCGCCTACCGCGCCGATCTGCTGCCCGATCACGGCCTCATCGGTGCCGAGCCCTTCGTCAACGGCGTGGCGCAGGCGCTGACTCACATCGCTGACCAGCGGCTCGCCAATATCCGCCTGCATCATGGTGACGCGCTGGAGGTGCTGGAGCGGGTGCCGGACGGGGCATTGACGATGCTCTACCTGCTCCACCCCGATCCCTGGCCCAAGGCGCGTCACGCCAAGCGGCGGATGATGAACGATGGTCCGGTGCGGCTGTTCGCGCAGAAGCTGAAGCCGGGCGGCGAATTCCGCTTCGGCACCGATCACGCGGTCTACCTGCGCCATGCGCTGATGGTGATGCAGCGCCATACCGAGCTGTTTGAATGGGTGGTTGAGAAGCCTTCAGACTGGCAAGTGCGCCCCTCAGGCTGGCCCGAGACGCGGTATGAGCACAAGGCAAGGACAGTGTATGGGCACGAGGTGTGGTATTTCCGGTTCCGGCGGAAGCAGTTGAAGAATAGCCTGCTGTCTGCGACACTGCTCTCCGGAAATGGGTCACGGGGGGGCAGATTATGCAAAGACGCGAAGTTCTGTCACTTGGTTCTGCCGTCGTATTGCTAGGAATTCCGCGGACAGTTCTTGCTCAGCAACCCGGAACCTTTTCCGGCTTGCCCCAACTGGAATTTTTCGACACGCAGCGGGCTCGGCTGCTTTCCGCCTTTACGTTTGTCGATCGCAGAAACCTAGTCTGGTCGGTGCCGCGCGGTCATACGACGGATGGTGCCTCGATCCCGGGCTTTTTGTGGAGCCTTGCGGGAGGGCCCTTCTCCGGCCTCTATCTGGACGCAGCAATAATCCATGACCGTTTCTGCGACACCATGGAGCGCAGTTGGCAGGCGACTCACCGGGTCTTCTACGAAGGCATGATCGCGCGCGGCGTGGGCAAGACCGAGGCGCAGACCAAGTACTACGCTGTGTACAATTTCGGCCCCCGCTGGAATGCTACCCACCGCTGGACTTCTTTCATGAAGTTCAATGTCGTGCCGCGCAATGCAGTCGCCGCTTCACCTTTGCTCAAGGGCCAAAAGGAAGCCTTCGCGACAATCATCACCGAAAACAAGCTCGCGGTCTTCGAGGCTGCCGAATACGAAAGAGCCAGCCAGATTATCGCCGCCGGCGATTTCGAGATCGAACAGGTGGAGGCCATCGAGCCAGTCGGTACGTTCAACTTTGAGAACGAGTACGCCATCGCTCTAAGTGAGGTCGAGCAGGTGTCGCAATTTGATGATCGCGGCCAGTTACTCGTTCCCCAGCAGTTCATCGAGGAGCGCAGCTTTTCAAACATGTTGGCCAACCAAGGCGTAGCCGCGCCGGAAATGTAGCCTCCGGCATCCCCCATGGCTTGTCGAGAGGTTAAAGGCCAAGCTGTGGTTGCAGCCCCATCGCAGCTACCCGATCCTCACCCCACAACCCCCCCGCTCGCCAGCACTGCCAGCGTCAGCACGTCGGGCACCGCCGCTGTCATCGGGACGATCTGCACTGGCTTTTCAACGCCCAGCAGCATCGGGCCGATGGTGGCATTGCTGCCCAACTCGCGCAGCAGCTTGGCCGACAGATTGGCCGATTGCAGCCCCGGCATGATCAGCACATTGGCCGGGCCGGACAGGCGGCTGAAGGGATACAGCGCCATCACCTTGGGATTGAGCGCCGCATCGGGCGCCATCTCGCCTTCGTCCATCGCCGCGATCACCGCGTGGCTGAGCGGCGCCATATAGGCGCAGTTGAGGTAGTGAACCTCTGCCGGAATGGCGAAGCGCGCGCCCTGGCAGGCGATCACCGGATCAGCCCACCACCCCCGCGCTGGTAAGCACCGCGAGGGTCAGGACATCGGGGACAAGCGCCGTCATCGGCACGATCTGCACCGGCTTTTCCATCCCGATCAGCATTGGCCCAACCGTCGCATTGCTGCCCAGTTCGCGCAGCAGCTTGGCGGAGAGGTTTGCCGATTGCAGCCCCGGCATGATCAGCACATTGGCCGGACCCGATAGGCGGCTGAAGGGATAGAGTGCCATCACCTTGGGGTTGAGCGCAGCATCAGGGGCCATCTCACCTTCATACTCGAAGCCCGGATCCTCGCGGTCGAGGATCGCCACCGCCTCGCGAATATTGGCGAGCCATTGGCCCGATGGATTGCCGAAGGTCGAATAGGACAGGAAGGCCACGCGCGGTTCGTGCCCCATGCGCTTGGCGACCGCGGCGGTCTCCCTCGCGATATGCGCCAGTTCCTCGGCATTGGGACGTTCGTTGATCGTGGTGTCGGCAAGGAAGGTGGTGTGATTCTTGCCAATCATCATGTGGATGCCGAAGGGCAAGGCATCCGGCTTCTTGTCGAGCACAAGGTTCACCTCGCGCACCGTCTGCGCGAAGGTGCGGGTCATGCCGGTGATCATCCCGTCGCCATGGCCTAGCGCGACGAGCAACGCAGCAAACACGTTGCGGTCCTGATTGACCATGCGCCGCACATCGCGATGGGTGAAACCGCGCCGCTGAAGCCGCTTGTAGAGAAACTCGACCATCGCCGGGACGTGCTCGCTATCTGCCGAGTTCTGGATTTCAAAACTGCCGGGATCGCTGACTGATAGCTGGTGCAGCTTGTCGAGCACCGCTTTGGTGCGCCCGACCAGAACCGGGACGCCATAGCCGAAATCGCGGAACTGGATGGCCGCGCGCAGCACGACTTCTTCCTCGGCCTCGGCAAAGACCATCCGCTTGGGATTGCTCTTGGCGATTTCATAGACCCCGGTCAGCACCGACGTGGTGGGGTTAAGCCGCGAGCGCAGCGCCACGCGATAGGCCTCGAAATCGTCAATCCGTGTGCGCGCGACACCCGAATCCATCGCGGCCTTGGCAACCGCCGATGAGACCACCTCGATCAGGCGCGGATCAAACGGGGCGGGAATGATGTAGTCGGTGCCGAACTTTTGGTTCTTGCCATAGGCGCTCGCCACTTCCTCGGGCACTTGCTGGCGGGCAAGTTCGGCGATGGCCTGCGCCGCAGCGACCTTCATTTCCTCGTTGATGGTGGTTGCCTGCACATCCAGCGCACCGCGGAAGATGAAGGGGAAGCCAAGCACGTTGTTGACCTGGTTGGGGAAGTCGCTGCGCCCTGTGGCAACAATAGCGTCGGGGCGCACCGCCTTGGCCTGATCGGGCATGATCTCGGGGACCGGGTTGGCCATTGCGAAGATGATCGGCTTGTCGGCCATCTTGGCCACCCATTCGGGCTTCAGCGCGCCTGCTGCCGACAGGCCGAGGAAAATGTCCGCGCCTGCTAGAGCTTCCTCAAGATTGGCGGCAGTGGTGGCGACCGCATGAGCGCTTTTCCACTGGTCGACCCCGGCGCGGCCGGGCGTGATCGGGCCGGAGCGGTCGCACATGATCACGTTCTCGTGCTGGACGCCCATCGCCTTGATCAGTGCGGTGCAGGCAATCGCCGCTGCGCCGGCGCCGTTGACCACGACCTTCACATCCCGGATGTCACGGCCGGTCAGGTGGCAGGCATTGAGCAGGCCGGCAGCGGTGATGATCGCGGTCCCGTGCTGGTCATCATGCATCACCGGGATCTTCATGCGCTCGCGCAGCGCGGCCTCAATGATGAAACACTCGGGCGCCTTGATGTCTTCCAGATTGATGCCGCCAAAGCTCGGCTCCATCAGCGCAACGGCATTGATAATCGCTTCGTGGTCTTCGGTCGCTAGCTCGATGTCGATCGAATCGACGTCGGCAAAGCGCTTGAACAGCACCGCCTTGCCTTCCATCACCGGCTTTGATGCCAGCGCGCCGAGGTTGCCGAGCCCGAGGATCGCGGTGCCATTGGAGATCACCGCGACGAGGTTGCCCTTGGCGGTGTAGCGCATGGCGAGCGCGGGATCGCCCGCGATCGCTTCCACCGGCACAGCCACACCCGGGGAATAGGCCAGGCTCAGGTCGCGCTGCGAGGTCATCGGCTTGGTGGCGACGATCTCAAGCTTACCCGGGCGGATGGTCTCGTGATAGAATAGCGCCTCACGGGCGGTAAAGCCGCCCTTATTCTCTTCGGCCATGATGGACATCCCCCCTCAACTTCGCTCCGGTCCAAGGCTGTCTTACCGCTGCGGACGATGAAGCGATAGGGCCGAAATCACGCCGCTGCGGGGGAAAGCCGCGTGCGGGGACATTCCGAATCGCGCAGTGCAGGGCTAGGCCCAAGCGATGGCCGCGCGCGACGATCCCCGACCCACCCCGATGATGGCGCAATATCTCGCGCTGCGGGAGGAGGCGGGTGATGCGCTGCTGTTCTACCGGATGGGCGATTTCTTCGAATTGTTCTTCGAGGATGCCAAGCGCGCCGCCGCCATTCTCGATATCGCGCTGACCACAAGGGGTGAGCATGAAGGTGCGCCGATCCCGATGTGCGGGGTGCCGGTCCATGCGGCGGAGAGCTATCTTGCGCGCCTGATCAAGGCGGGCTGCCGGGTCGCGATTGCCGAGCAGGTTGAAACCCCTGACGAGGCCAAGGAACGGGCCAAGCGCGACGGCACGCCTTCGTCCAAGGTGCTGGTGGGCCGGGCGATTGTGCGGCTGGTCACCGCGGGCACTTTGACCGAAGAGGCGCTGCTCGAACTGCGCCGCGCCAATGTGCTGGTGGCACTGGCCGAGCTGCGCGGTGTGATCGGCGTTGCTGCGTGCGACGTTTCAACTGGTGCGATGGCGCTCGAGGAGTGCGCCCCCGACCAGCTTGGCGCGGTCCTGGCGAGGATCAGCCCGAGCGAGGTGGTGGTGCCCGAGGATTGGGCTGCCCAGCCGTTTGACGGCATTGATGAGGCGATCACCCGCCCCCGCAGCACATTTGCCAGCGATCCCGGGGCTGAGCGATTGAAGGCCGTTCACGCGGTAGCGACGCTCGATGCCTTCGGGAGCTTCACCCGCGCGATGCTGGCAGCGGCCGGAGGCCTGATTGCCTATCTCGATCATGTCGGGCGTGGCACCCTCCCGCTGTTGCTTCCACCGGTGCCGCGCGCCGCTGTGGCAGGCATGGGGATGGATACGGCGACGCGGGCAAGCCTCGAAATCCTCGAGGCGAGCACAGGCGGGCGGGCCGGGAGCCTGATTGGCGCGATTGATCGCTGCGTGACGGGTGCCGGATCGCGGCTGCTTGCCGAGGATCTCTCTGCGCCCTTGCTCGATGCTCCGCAGATCGAGGCGCGGCTGGCGCTGGTACAGTTCTGGCGCGACCGTCCGATTGAGCGCGCGCAGCTCCGCGAGGCCTTGCGCGCGATCTCCGATCTCGGGCGGGCCTTGGGCCGGGTGGTGGCAGGGCGGGGTAGCCCGCGCGACC
The DNA here is from genome assembly GCA_046080005.1 of Erythrobacter sp. Classification (GTDB taxonomy): domain Bacteria; phylum Pseudomonadota; class Alphaproteobacteria; order Sphingomonadales; family Sphingomonadaceae; genus Erythrobacter. The sequence goes on along the minus strand of JBJTTE010000281.1, from coordinate 6,595 downwards.
TTGGCCAGTTGCGCGATGGGCTGTCCGAGGCGACCCGGCTCTACCATTGGCTTGTCGGTGCACCTGATAAGCCCGCGCTCCTCGATGCTGTCACCGCGCGGCTGACAGGCCACGGTGCGCTGATCGATTGGCTGGCCCGCGCGCTGGTCCCTTCGCCTCCGCCCGAGCGTTCGGCGGGAGGGTTCATTGCCGATGGCTATGACGCCGCGCTCGACGCCTTGCGCAGTGTTTCTGGTGATGCGCGCCGGGCGATTGCGGCGATGGAGGCACGCTACCGCGAGGACACCGGCATCGCGACGCTCAAGATCCGCCACAACGGGGTGCTGGGCTATTTCATCGAGGTCGGGGCACGCCATGCCGACCGGTTGATGGTTGCGGAGAGCGGCTTCACCCATCGCCAGACGATGAAAGATGCGGTGCGCTTCAACTCTGTGCGATTGCACGAGGAAGCCTCGCGCATCGCCGAGGCGGGCGGCCATGCGCTTGCCGCCGAAGAAGCCCATTTCGAAGAGCTTGTTGCTGCCGTGGTCGAAGCGCGCGAGGCCATTGCGGCGACCGCCGCCGCGCTCGCTCGCCTGGATGTCGGCGCCGCCAATGCTGAACGCGCCGCAGAGGCTGACTGGTGCCGTCCTGAGATTGCGGAGGATGCTGGCCTTGCCATATCGGCAGGCCGCCACCCGGTGGTTGAGGCTGCGCTTGCGCGGGCAGGGGAGCGGTTTGTCGCCAATGATTGCGTGCTGAGCTCCGATAACCGTTTGTGGCTCATCGGCGGGCCGAACATGGGGGGCAAATCGACCTTCCTGCGCCAGAATGCGCTGATCGTCCTGTTGGCGCAGGCAGGGTGTTTTGTCCCTGCCAATGCTGCGCGGATCGGCCTCGTCGACCGGTTGTTCAGCCGGGTTGGCGCAGCCGATAATCTGGCGCGCGGGCGATCCACTTTCATGGTCGAGATGGTCGAAACGGCTGCAATCCTTGCCCAGGCCACTTCGCGTAGCTTCGTCATCCTCGACGAGGTCGGACGCGGCACATCAACCTATGATGGCCTCGCGCTGGCTTGGGCCGTGGCCGAGGCGGTGCATTCCGAGATTGCCTGCCGCTGCCTCTTTGCCACCCATTATCACGAGCTCGCGCGCCTTGGCGAAACCTGCGAGGCGCTGTCGCTCCACCATGTCCGCGCGCGCGAATGGCACGGTGATCTGGTGCTGCTGCACGAGCTCGCCGATGGCCCCGCCGATCGTTCCTATGGGCTAGACGTCGCTCGGCTCGCAGGGGTGCCTGCGCCGGTGGTGGCGCGCGCGAAGGCGGTGCTTGAAAAGCTTGAGGCGACGCGCGAGGCGACGGGCGGTATCGCCGCGGGCCTGGGCGATTTGCCGTTGTTTGCGGCCATGCGCGTCGCGCCGGTTGTGGCCTCTGCCGAACAGCAATTGGCCGATGCTCTGCGCGATGCTGATCTCGATGCACTCACTCCGCGCGAGGCGCTAGACCTGCTTTATGAATGGAAGCGCGGCCTGCGCCGTGTCCCCCCACGCGCAACGGTCTGATTTCAACCAAGGCTTAACCGCCGCGCTGCTACAGCGATGCGATGTACAGGGCTCTGTTCCAGAACAGCAAGATCGCTCTGGCGTTTGTCGGGATGACCGTGCTGAGCGCAGTGTCGATGGTCGGTACCTCGCAAGACAAGGGCGTGGTTACTGAGGCTGTGGACCTCGTCGCAGCCCAGCGCGCGCAGGCTGACAGTTACGCACAGGCGCAGACGCAGGCGACTAGTGGTCAGGCTGCCACCGGCGAGGCCCCGGTCTTCAGCGATTACACGCCGCCGGACGGGACATATCCGCCAGAAACCCCGGTTTCGGACGGGACCAGCACGGACCCCAGTACGGACCCCGCCTATTCCGGCACTCTGGGTACGGACCCCTCCTCGAGCGATGGCAGCTCTAGCCCCGTCAGTTCGGAACCTGAGATGGTCACCGGTCCGGCATAGGCCTGCTTAGCGGGTGGGGACGGGGACTTCGCCCGAATAGTCGTAGAACCCTCGACCGGTCTTGCGGCCCAGCCACCCGGCTTCGACATATTTCACCAGCAAAGGCGCCGGGCGATACTTGCCATCGCGAGTGGTCTTGTAGAGCACCTTGATGATGTCGAGGCAGGTGTCCAGCCCGACGAAGTCCGCCAATTGCAACGGCCCCATCGGGTGATTGAGGCCAAGCCGACAGCCCTTGTCGATATCCTCTATGCCTGCCGCGGACTGGCCGAGCACGAACACCGCCTCATTGATCATCGGCAGCAGGATGCGGTTGACGACAAAGCCTGGCTCGTCCTGGCTGAGCACAACCTCCTTGCCCAAACCGCGTGCAAAAGCAGTCACGCGTTCAGTGGTCTCCTTTGAGGTCGCAAGGCCGGGGATGACCTCGATCAGACCCATCACGGGCACGGGATTGAAGAAGTGGAGGCCGATGAACCGGGCCGGATCGGGCGAATGGTTGGCCATCCGGGTGATCGGGATCGACGAGGTGTTCGACGCCAAGATCGCGTCCGCACCGAGCATCTGGCCAACCTTGTCGAAGATCGTGTTCTTGATTTCCTCGCGCTCGGTCGCGGCCTCGATAATCAGGTCGGCGTCAGCGAAAGGTGCGTAGTCAGCGACGGGGGTGATCCGGGCGAGGAGGCTTTCGGCTTCGTGCGCCTCGATCTTGCCGGGGCCCATCAGCCTGACGAGTGCCTTCTCGATCTCCGCCTTGCCCGCCTCCGCGCGCGCAAGATCAATATCGGACAGCATCACCGTCATTCCATGAGCGGCAACGGTCTGGGCGATGCCGGTTCCCATCTGGCCGGCACCGATGACAGCGATGTTTGGCATGGTTCAATCCTTCGCAAGTGCAGCAATTTGCCGCGCTGTTAGCGATGGACTATCTGAAAGGCTAGCGATTAGCGCCGGGAACCCATTTCACATCTGTGCGGCCATCATCATTGGCGATGCGGGCGAGCACAAAGAGCAAATCAGACAAGCGGTTAATATAGGCGAGCGCCGCTGGATTTACCGGCATTTCGGCAGCCAGCGCCACCATTGCCCGTTCCGCCGCTCGGGTTGAAGCACGGGCAACATGGACCCGCGCTGCCGCTTCACTGCCACCGGGCAAGACGAAACTGGTGAGCGGTTGAAGCCGCTCATTTAGGGCGTCAATTTGCGTCTCGATCCAGTCCGCCTGGCTTGGCACCAGCCGCAAGACCATCTCCGAAGGGCTGAAATCACCGTCTGCTGCCGGGGTAGCGAGGTCGGCACCCAGATCGAACATATCATTCTGCACCCGGGTCAGCAGCGCGCGCTCGCCCTCGTCGGTTAGGCCGCAAATGGCAAGGCCGATGGCGGAATTGGCTTCGTCGACCAGCCCCATCGCAGTGATCCGCGCCGAATCCTTGGGGCAACGCGAACCATCCACGAGGCCCGTCGTCCCATCATCCCCGGTGCGGGTATAGATGCGGTTGAGCTTGACCATTGGATGGCGGGATTAGCGCGAAACGGCGAGCAGGATCGCGACAACCGCGATCGCCAGACCCTGATACTTGATGCGCGCTAACATCGCCTTGTTCTGGGCAAGCTGCATGTCGGTTGCGGTGGTGCCTTCGCCGGTCTCGAGGTCGGTCTTGGTCGTTTTGAGAAAGGCGATGATGCCCTTGATCAGCGAAAAAGCCACCAGCCCCATAAGGACGGGAAGAACGAGAATGAGAACATATGCCATAGGTCGTACAATGGACGCACAGCGCTCAGGTTCCAAGCGTCAATTGTTGCGACCTCAGTTGTTCGGCGAGCATGCGGCCGTCCTCACCGCGCTCGCGCCGCTCGGCCAGCGCGGGTGAGCCGCGGCGCTTGGCGAGCTTGTCGCCGTCAGGCCACAGCAGCAGCGGGTGGTGGAGCCAGCGCGGCACGGGAAGGTCGAGCAGCGCTTGCAGCGTCCTATGGATGTGGCTCGCGGCGAAGAGATCGGCCCCGCGTGTGACCAGCGTCACGCCATCCGCCGCATCGTCAAGCGTGACCGCGAGATGATAGCTGGCGGGCAGGTCCTTGCGCACCAGCACCACATCGCCAAGGTCGGAGAGGTCAGCCGTCTGTTGTCCTGCGAGCGCATCTTCCCAGACCAGCGGGCCTGTCGCCGCGAGCGCCTTCGTCGCATCCAACCGCCAGGCAGGCGATCGCGTGGGATCGGGCGCGGCACGCTTGCAGATGCCGGGATAGATCAGGCCATCGAGGCCCGGGCGGGCACCTGCTGCTTCAATCTCCGTGCGGGTGCAGGTGCAGGGATAAAGCAGCCCGCGTTCCCGCAGCGCCTCGGCAGCAGCGGCATAGCTTTCGAGCCGGGTGGATTGCGCGGGCATCTCCTCCCATTCCAGCCCAAGCCAGGCGAGATCGCGGCGGAACTCGTCGGCCAGCTCGGGGCGCGAGCGGGGGCCGTCGATATCCTCGATCCTCAGCAGAAACCGCCCACCGCTTGCCCGCGCGAGATCGTGCGCGACAATTGCTGAAAGCGCGTGACCCAGATGCAGCCGCCCATTGGGACTGGGTGCGAAACGGGTCACAAGCCGGGTAATGTTTTCCATCATATTGGCCATGCCACAGGACATTTCCTGAGGCTATCCACAGGTCTTCAACAGGCTGTCCCTGTGGATAGCCACCCTGTAACGGGTTTGACTCTTTCCGCTGCCACGGCATGTTCCGGCCAATCAGGAAGGACGCGCAGCGTGTTCAATGCCGATCTGATCGAGAAAGTGGCCCGGTTCCGTGGGCTTGACGAGGATCCGACGCGCAATCTGTCGGCCTGTCCGGCGCTGGTGCTCAACGCTGACTACACGCCCCTGTCCTATTACCCGCTAAGCCTGTGGCCGTGGCAGACCGCAATCAAGGCGGTGTTCCTGGACCGGGTCGATATTGTCGCGAGCTATGACCGCGAGGTCCACTCGCCCAGCTTCAACATGAAGATCCCGAGCGTAATCGCGCTCAGGCAATATGTGAAGCAAAGCGAGTTTCCTGCCTTCACCCGCTTCAACGTATTTCTGCGCGATCGCTTTCAGTGCCAGTATTGCGGCAGCCGCGAGCATCTGACCTTCGATCACGTCACGCCGCGCCGTTTGGGTGGGCGGACGACGTGGGAGAATATCATCACCGCCTGCGCGCCCTGTAACATGAAGAAGGGCGGGCGCACGCCGCGGCAAGCGGGCATGTCGCTCCACCAGCCCCCGATCCGGCCGACCAGTTGGCAGTTGCAACAGGCGGGCAAGCTGTTCCCGCCCAACTACCTGCACGAGACTTGGCGCGATTGGCTCTATTGGGACGTCGAACTGGAAGCCTGAGCGCCTCGGCGGCGGCTTACTTGCTTTCGGCAGCCGCGCTTAGCGCGTCCCACGTCTCCCACGCCATAGCCCGGCCCGGATAGGCGACCTGGTCAAAGGGCCACTCGCGCGCGATCCAGTCCTGCGTCCAGGCATAGAGTTCAGCGTCGAAGCCTGCGTCATACTCTGCCTGGGTGACCCACAGGCGCACCACCGCGTCATGCCCGGCAATCGCGCTAGGGGCGACATAGACGCAGCCGCGCTCACGCGTGCCATCGGGGGTCAGCACGGCATAGGCAAATGATTCGCGCTTTTCGAACCTTGCGGCCTCGCTCTCCATGTCGGCCATGGCCTCGGTAGCGGTGATGTCCTCGCGCGGCCAGCCAGTGGACCGGGTGAAGGTCTGCTGGAGATGCCTAATCGAGGACATGTAGGCGGCAAAATCGATGTCGACCAAGGCCGGGCCGAGGGGGACCAGCACAAAGCCTGGCCCCTCGATCCGCGTGGGCACAGCGTAGTCGGGAGCAACGAAAGCCGGAGCCGCTGTCTGAGCCTCGGCGCTTTGAGCAAAGACCGCAGCGGGATTGACCGTGAGGGACAGAGCTAAACCCGCCAGGGCAATATACCGGTTCATCTGCTGCTCTCCTGTATTGCTGGTTTCGTGATTAACCGCCGAGCGCAGCTCGGTCAGTAAGGCGTATGGCGCAGCCGTTGCATCGGCAACAAAAAACCCCGGCGGGATGAGCCGCCGGGGTTTCCCTTTTTCCTTAGCTGGGCGGCCTCGGGCAAAGCCCGAGTCGTCAGTCGGAGCTGCGCTCCGCTGGCTGGACCGGCGCGGGCACCGGCCAGCGTGGCTGGCCGGGCCGCTATCCGGTCAGAACCCCATGCCGCCCATGTCGGGCATTGCGGGCGCGGCCGGCTTGTCTTCCGGACGCTCGACGATCGCCGCTTCGGTGGTGATCAGGAGGCCAGCAACCGAGGCCGCATCCTGAAGGGCAGTGCGCACAACCTTGGTCGGGTCGATCACGCCGGCCTTCACCAGGTTCTCGTAGGTGTCGGTGGCCGCATTGAAGCCCTGCGTTTCGTCATTTTCGCGCAGCAGGTTGCCCGCGACGACCGCGCCATCATGGCCGGCGTTCTGAGCGATCTGCTTGATCGGCGCGGTGATCGCCTTGCGGATAATGTCGATCCCGCGGGTCTGATCTTCGTTCGCGCCCTTAAGGCCATCGAGGGCCTTGGTGGCGTAGAGCAGCGCAGTGCCGCCGCCCGAAAC
>JBJTTE010000280.1:0-5453 GCA_046080005.1 Erythrobacter sp. | reverse complement strand
CTTCCTGCGGCTGTTTACCGACCTTCCGCTCGACGAGATCAACCGCCTTGAGCGCCTTGAAGGGGCTGAGATCAACGCAGCCAAGGCCGTTTTGGCCAATGAAGTGACCCGGCTTGTCCGGGGCGAAGAGGCGGTTGATCTCGTCGAGCGGAAGGTCGGTAAACAGCCGCAGGAAGCGACCCACATCACGATCGTCGACATTGCGCCAATACTGCCAGAAGTCGTAGGCTGGCAGTTGGTCCTCATTGAGCCACACGGCGCCAGCTGCAGTCTTGCCCATCTTCGCCCCGTCAGCGGTTGTCAGGAGCGGCGTGGTAAGCCCGTAGAGTTCCGCCGCGTCCATGCGCCGGCCAAGCTCAATTCCATTGACGATATTGCCCCATTGGTCCGATCCTCCCATTTGCAAGCGGACATCAAGTTTCTTGGACAAATATCTGAAATCATAGCCTTGAAGGATCATGTAGTTGAATTCGAGAAAGGTCATCGGCTGTTCGCGGTCGAGCCGCAGCCGGACCGAATCGAAGGTCAACATCCGGTTGATCGTAAAGTGGGTGCCGACCTCCTGGAGCAGCTCGATATAGCCCAGCTGCCCCAGCCAATCGTGGTTGTTGACCATGATCGCATCGGTCGGACCATCACCGAATTTCAGAAGCTTATCAAAGACTTTGAAAATGGCCTTGATATTGGTTTCGATCACCTCGTCAGTGAGCATCTTGCGGCTTTCGTCGCGGCCGGTGGGATCGCCGATCCGCGTGGTGCCACCGCCCATGACAACCACCGGCTTATGCCCGGTCTGCTGCAAGCGTCGCAGCATCATGATCTGTACTAGGCTGCCGATGTGCAGCGAAGGCGCGGTTGCATCGAACCCGATATAGCCCGGCACAATCTGCCGACTGGCGAGCGCGTCCAGCCCGGCGGCATCGGTCATCTGGTGAATATAGCCACGCTCGTCGAGCAGCTTAAGGAGGGCAGATTCGTAGGTGCTCATAGCGCGCGGCCCTATCAGTGCGGGCGGAGAACGGGAAGTGGCTTGCCCGATACGGGGCGAAGGAGCAGAGAAGGGCGATGCACCCGCTTATGCTTCACGTCGCTTGCGACCTCGGCCCGATCCGCGCTGTGACCGCCTCGATCACGGCTACCCCCCATGGCTGTGACGCGGAGTTCCGGCTCGACGGGGATTGCTCTGCGATTACCGTTCCGCCGTCTGCCATGCCCGAACGGATGGACAATCTTTGGAAGACGACCTGCTTCGAGATCTTCTGGCAGCCACTCGGCGGCACGGGATACCGCGAATTCAACCTCTCACCCTCTGGGCGCTGGGCAGCGTATGATTTTGATTCCTTTCGCGAAGGGATGCGCGATGCGCCGGTAGAGGCAATCGCCATCGCTTGCTCGCAGGACGAGGCCGGCCTGATCCTGAAGGCGAGCATCGCCGCCGATCTTCCCGATCCGGCGCAGGTCGCTCTCAACGCCATTGTCGAGCACCCCGACGGCTCGCTGCAATTCTGGGCGCTCGCTTTCTCGCCCGGTAAGCCCGAGTTCCATTCCGAGGCCTGCCGTGCGGTGATTATCGAGCGTTAGGGCTCGTTTCCGGTCTGCCGAAAGGACCGTTCAACTGCACGATTTTCCAATTGAGCACGAAGGCAAAGCTCACCCACACGAGATAAGGTACATTGAGCCAGCCTACAAAGCTGTCTCCGACCAGGCGTGGCAGCACAATCACCAATTGTCGCGCAACTCTCACCTTGATCGTCGCGCTACAACCAATGTCGCCACGGAGATCCACAACAGCACATTTTCAGCAAGCGCCCAGTCGGGCCGCTTGAGTTTGAAGAACAATGGTGACCAGGCGAAGTGCAGCGCGAAATTGGCGATAAACAGCACCCATACGGCGATCTGCGCCTCAGTCGATGCGGTCTGCGTTAGCCCGATATAGAAGCTCCATCCGGCAAGGCCGAGGATTACCGTCCAGGCTGGCCCAAACAGCCAGTCGGGCGGCTGCCATGGCGGCTTTCTCAATTCACGGTACCACAGGCCAATCTCGGTCAGCGCACCGCCCGCGCCGCCAAGAATAATGGCCCACGCGGCGCCGATCAAAGCTGCTGTCCAGTCTATCATCATGGCAAGATAATCGGCGAGAGCCGCAGAATGTTCCGGCGGCATGACGTCAGTAAAGCGATTGCCTTTGCGTAGCGCATGATCCAACGCTTGCGCTCATGAAAAACGGCATCGATCGGCTGCTCGCCGACCCTGAACTCCTAGGCCAGCTCAAGGGCCGCCGCGTGTCGCTTGTTGCCCATCCAGCCAGTGTGACATCAGATCTTGCCCACAGTCTTGATGCGCTGATTGCAGCGGGCGTCCAGGTCAACAGCGCTTTCGGCCCGCAGCATGGACTGAAGGGCGATAAGCAGGACAATATGGTCGAGACAGCGGATGAAATGGACCCGCGCTACGGCATCCCAATCTTCTCGCTTTATGGCGAGGTGCGGCGGCCGACAGGCCAGATGATGTCCAGCGCGGATGTGTTCCTGTTCGACCTGCAAGATCTAGGCTGCCGGATCTACACTTTCGTGACTACGTTGCTGTATTTACTCGAAGAAGCGGCCAAGGCGGGCAAGGAAGTGTGGGTGCTTGACCGTCCCAATCCAGCAGGCCGCCCGGTCGAGGGTACGTTGCTGGTGCCTGGCCAGGAGAGCTTTGTCGGCGCGGCGCCCATGCCCATGCGCCATGGGCTGACGATGGGGGAGATGGGCCACTGGTTCATCGAGCATTTCCGTCTGGACGTCGCCTACAAGGTGGTTGCGATGGAGGGGTGGCGTCCGGGTGACGGAGACGGCTTTGGCTGGCCGACGTCGCGGCTGTGGATCAATCCTTCGCCCAATGCCGCCAATCTGAATATGGCGCGCTGCTATGCTGGCACCGTGATGCTGGAGGGCACTACCCTGTCCGAAGGGCGCGGCACCACGCGGCCGCTCGAAGTGCTGTTCGGCGCCCCCGATGTCGACGCGGGCGGGGTCCTCAAGGTTATGCGTAAGCTTGCTCCAGACTGGCTCGCCGGCTGCGCGATCCGAGAGTGTTGGTTTGAACCAACTTTTCACAAACACTCAAGTAAGCTCTGCAATGCACTGATGATCCATGCAGAAAGTAGTTTCTACGATCACCGCACCTTCCGCCCCTGGCGGCTGCAGGCACTGGCCTTCAAGGCGATCCGGATGCTCCACCCGGACTATCCGCTATGGCGTGATTTCCCTTATGAATATGAACTCACCCGGCTTGCGATTGACGTCATCAATGGCGGCCCCGCTTTGCGCGACTGGGTGGATGATGCTGCCGCGAAGCCACACGATCTTGACGTCATGACGTCACATGACGAGGCCGCATGGGTAGCAGAGGTTAGAAGCTGCCTTCTTTACTGATTGACGTAACTCCGTCACCACGGGGCTTACGTAAGGATGGCTGAGCAACGGCCACCTATGGGAGAGCAAAGACATGGCAACCGCAGCAGCGAGCGGGCGAGGGACGCAGTCTGTCAGGCTCACCTTGTGGATCCTGCTCACGGTCTATGTTTTCAATTTCATCGACCGGCAGATCGTCAATATCCTCGCAGAGCCGATTGCCCGCGATCTCCAGCTTTCCGACACCCAGATCGGGCTGATGACGGGGCTGGCTTTTGCCTTGTTCTACACAACGCTTGGCATCCCCTTGGCGCGCTTTGCTGACCGCCCGTCCACCAGTCGTCCGCGGCTGATTGCGGTCGCCTTGGCGCTGTGGTCGGCAATGACGGCGCTGTGCGGCATCGCGCAGAACTTCATGCAGTTGCTCCTCGCGCGGATTGGGGTGGGCGTGGGCGAGGCAGGCTGTACACCGCCGGCCCATTCGCTCATCAGCGACATCGTCCCGCCCGAGAAGCGTGCCTCGGCATTGGCATTCTATTCGCTTGGGATCCCCTTGGGAACGCTGCTGGGCATGGTCATCGGTGGAACGCTTGCTGACCGGGTTGGATGGCGCGAAGCTTTCGTCATCGTCGGCCTACCGGGCGTTGCGCTGGCCTTGATCGTGTGGTTCGTGCTCAAGGAGCCACGCCGCTCCGACACTGCCGTACTCTTGCGCACCCAAAGCCAAGCCAACGCGCTGCCGTTGGGGCAAGCGGTGAGCGAAGTGATGCGCTCGCGCGCATTCGTTTTGCTGATCATTGCCGGGTCAGCAGCTTCGTTCTTGGCCTATGGCAAGACGACTTGGACGACGATCTTCTTCCAGCGCACTCACGGCATGACGCCTGGGCAAGTTGGCCTGTGGTTCGGGCTAATCAACGGAGCTGGAGGAATGCTGGGTACCTGGCTGGGGGGCTATCTTGCCGACCGCTTCGGCGCAAGGAACCGCCGACATGTGCTGAGCGCGCCTGCGATCGGCATGGCGCTGGCTGTGCCGCTGGCGATTGCCGCCTATCAGGCACCGAGTTGGCCGTTGGCGCTGACGCTGCTGTTCATGCCAGTGGTTTTCAACTCGTTCTACTATGGCCCCTGCTATTCAGCTGCGCAGGGCCTCGTATCGCTACGGACACGGGCAATTGCGGCGGCGACCTTGCTGTTTTTCCAGAACCTGATCGGCCTCGGCCTCGGCCCGCTGTTCTTCGGGATGCTGTCAGACTGGCTGCAGCCGACTTATGGCGCGGATTCGGTGCGCTATGTGCTTTATGGCGCAGCATTGCTTGGGCTGGTGCCGGCGTTCTTTTTCTGGCGGTGCAGCTTGCATCTGGATGCAGAGCTCGACCGCAAGGGCTAGTCCGGCGCGCGGACCGGCTGCACCAGCGCTACCAGCACGAAGCTGATCAGCATCAGCAGGTACCAGCTGCCGTACTTGGCGAGGGTGACCATGCGCCATTCCTTCTCCTGCCCGGGATAATTCCAAGCGTTGGCCAAGGTCGCAATATTCTCGGCAAACCAGATGAACAGCGCAACGAGGCCGAAGCCCACCAGCAGCGGCATCCACCGGTGCACGCGCCAGTTCCGGAAGTGGACGCGGGTGCGAGCAAAGATCAGCGCCGTGGCGGCAAACAGTCCCCATCTGAGGTCGATGATGAAGTGGTGCGCGAAGAAGTTGGCGTAGATTGCAGCCGCCAGCGCCCATGTCATCCAAGCGGGCGGGTAGCCGGAGAAGCGGAAGTCAAAGATCCGCCACACCCGCGCGATGTAGCTCCCTACGGCCGCATACATGAACCCCGAGAACAGCGGCACCGCGCCGAGGTGGAGCACGCTCGCCTCGGTGTCAACGGCGGAGTAAAATTCGTCCATTGGGCGGCGCAAAAGTAGGCCAGTTGCTCTGGTTGTGGGCGACCGCCGCGAGGGCGTATCCCGAGTGTTGTTCCCCAACACCCGGATGGTCGTTTCTGTCAGGGTTTGGGGCGTGCTTTGCGCGCCTGGCTTTGGGCCAGACGATAGCTCTCGCCGTTCATC
>JBJTTE010000279.1:0-3086 GCA_046080005.1 Erythrobacter sp. | reverse complement strand
CGCCACCATGTCTTGCCCCAGATCGTCTGGCGCACATTCACCGCATTTGAATAATCATAGATCGCATCGGGCTTGGCCGGCAGAAGTTGCTCGAACTGGATCCAATAGTAACGCTTCACGCGCTTCTTGGCGTCGGCCTCGACAAAGACATGCACCTCGCAATCGGCTACGTCGTAGAGGGGCCAGCGATCGCCGCCGACATAGACGGCCTTGCGCGGCACGAGCACGGTTGCTGCTGGGTCGGAAAGCGAAACAACCCGGTTTTTCTCGACAGTTCTTTCCGGTGCCGCAACCGGTGCAGTTGCAATCAATGCCGCGAGCAGAGGCGCAAGCAGATGAGTAACCATGAGCCATTGACCCTCTCCGACGCCCATGTGTCAATCGCAAAGGCAGGACTCTCATCCTCGATGGGTGCACCGGTTCTAGTGCCGACCCGGTAAACTGGCCAATTGCGCATCCACGTCCGGGTGGCACGAACTTAGAGCGGTTTGCGATCTGGCTGCGCCAGATCGGCCGCTCTAGGTCGTTGTTTTGCCGCATTTTCCGAACCGTCAGGTGATTCCACCTGACTGGAGAACGCTCTAGCCACCCCTTTCCTACACCCCCACTCCACGTCATCCTCCCGCGATGACTAGCGCCCAGACCCCCCACTCGCCCCGCACCGCCGCTGCCAAGCTCCGTGCGGTTCCCGCCAATCCCGCCTCCGACACCCCTTCGGACAAGGCTCCGCGCCACGATGGCTGGTCGCTGGATCTGCAAGCTGCGTTCCTGCGCGCGCTCTCGGCGACGCATTCCGTCTCCGAAGCCGCAAGGTCGGTCGGCAAGTCGCGGCAGTCGGCCTATCGGCTGCGCTCGCGGTTGAAGGGGCAGCCCTTCGATCTCGCGTGGGAGGTGGCGTTCCATCATTCCTATGATGTGCTCGCCCATGCCGCGCTCGAACGGGCGCTCAATGGGGTGGAGGTGCCGGTGTTCTTTCAGGGCGAGCAGGTGGGGGCCTATCGCAGCTATGATGAGCGGCTGACGGTGGCCTTGCTGCAGCGCTTCACCGCCGGGGGCAATCCGCTGTTCGGTCGGCTTGCGCCCGAGGCCGAGCGCCATGCACGCGACTTTGAAGGCCTGCTGGCGAAGTTGGAAAAGGGCGAGGCGGTGGAGACGGGCGCGCTTACGCCCGAAGACCCGGGAGAGATCGCGACCATGCATAGTGGCTATTCCAGCATCCCGAACAAGGGGGCCTTCCCCTGTCCGTCCGGTCTGTCTGATGAGGAAATAATGAAGGTATTACAGGAGAATGGCTGGGAAGAGTGAAGTTGACACGGTGTCAACTTTGTCCGCTTCGTGTGGGCCTTCGTAGTGCTGGGTCAGCCGCGTGCCCGCTCGCGCCAGATCAGCAGCAGCAGCGCTGTGATGATGAACAGCGCGGCGCCTGAGAGGAGCCAGGGGTTGATGAACCAACGCTCGCCCCATTCGAATTTGCCGGCGGAAATCTTGGCCCAGCCCATGAAGTGCTGCGCGCCGGCGACCTGGAGGCCGAATACAGCGAGCGCGGCGGCGACGAAGCGCATCAGCCAGTGCTTGTACCATGGCAACAGGAGGATGACGCCAAGCAGCCCGATCACGCTGCGCTGTACCCGGCAATAGGGGCATTGGTAGACAAGCTCTGCCAGGTCGACCGCCCAGGTCGCCGCGCTGAGCGCAATCGCAAGGAGGCCGATAAGCACACGGTAACGCAGCAACAGATCGGGCAATGATGCCATGGCGCGGTATCCCTTCACGCGGGGGTGGAGCGCGTGGCTTAGCGGCAGGCGGCGATGTGGCAAAGGGGGCTGTGGAAAGCGGGGGCGCGGCGGCGCTGGCGTGCTCAGCCCGCGATCCCGCACTCAGCCAGAATGCCCTCGATCGCTTTGGCGACGCCGAAGAACCCGGCCTTCGCATGCGGCCAGGTGACGCGGTCAAGGTCGCCGAGCAGAGTGACGAGGCGGGCGTCGGCCGTGAGCGGCGCGAGATCGGGCCAGAGCGCGTCGCGCGTCCACCCGGTCGGGAGGTAGGGGAGGACGATCCGGGTCACTCCCGCCTCTGCCAGCAGCGGTGTGAGCGGCCCTCCGGCGTGCCATGCCACTGCGGGGCAGCCATATGCGGCGGCGGCCTCGGTCATCCCGCTGGCAACGGCACCTTGCGCAAAGGAGCGGGCGTGGGGGCCGATCGCGCCAGGGGAGCGGGCTTCGGGCCGGGCCGCTCCGATCACCAGCGCCGGGGTGGCGGGCAGGGCGAGCGGGGCATGGTGTGCGGCAACGTCGTGCAACAGGATTGCGAAGGGCTGGGCAAGATCGTCGGCGGTTGCAGGGGCAGGCAGGTCGAGGCGCTGGCGGGCGAAGTCGTGCGGTTCAGTCAGTGGCTCGGCCTCGGTGTTTAATCCGTTGACCGCAAGCGGACCGTCCCGGCGACCTGCGGTGAAGCGCGCGATGTTGTCGGGCCGCGCCAGGTAGTGCTTGCCCTTGGTATGCAGCCCCGCGACCCAGCGCCACGACAGGGTATTGGAGGCCGCGTCGGCATCCATCAGGTGACGCAGGAAGAAGTCGGCCCCCAGCCGCCAGTCGAGCTTGAGAGTGAAGATCCAAATGCTGGCAAACCACATGCGGGCGTGATTGTGGAGGTAGCCGGTTTCGATCAACTCCCGGGCCCAGACGTCGAAGGCCTTGATGCCAGTGCGGCCTTCGGTGGCTTCGGTGTAAGCGGTGCGCAGCCCGGCATGGCGATCAATCGCCGCAAGCGCTTCGTCGCGGCCTTTGCAATAATCAGCCCAGATCGCTGGGCGTTGTTCGAGATAGCCTTTGAAATAGATGCGCCAGAACACCTCGGCGATAAATTTTTCGGCGGCACGCGGGCTGTGTTGTTGAAGCACCCCGGCCAGGACTTCGGATGCTCCGATCAGCCCGGCATGGAGCCATGGCGAGAGCTGGCTGACATTGCCGCGTCCGCCTTCCTGCGGTCCGTCGTCGGCATTCCGGTTCTCGGCATAGCGGCGGCCCGTGGCGGGCAGAAATTCGGCGAGGCGTTCAAGGCCGCGGGCGCGGGTCGGGGTAAAGTCC
>JBJTTE010000278.1:0-2774 GCA_046080005.1 Erythrobacter sp. | reverse complement strand
CTGGTCTTCGTCGGCGATGGCGGAGCGACCGAGTCCAATGACGGGTCACGCCGTTATGGCGTGGAGGCCAACCTGTTCTGGCAGCCGAACAGCTGGCTGCTGGTTGATGCGACCTACGCCTATACCGATGCGCGCTTTGTCGGGCCCCCGGCTGGGCTGCGGGACATTCCCGGCGCGGTGCCAGAGGTTATTGCGGGCGGCGTAACGATCAAGCCGGTGACCAACTTTACTCTGACCGCTCAACTCCGCCATTTCGGCAGTGCGCCGTTGATCGAGGATGGCTCGGTAAGGTCCAATGCGACGACGCTGGTGAACCTGGGCGGGTATTGGAATGTTGGTCCGCTCACGCTTGGGGCGGAAGTGTTCAATCTGTTCGACGCGAAGGACGCGGACATCACCTATTTCTACGAATCCCGGCTGCCGGGCGAACCGGCAGGTGTGGAGGATCGGCACCTTCACCCGGTCGAGCCGCTTCAGGCCCGCGTGAGCGCGCGCTACCGGTTCTGAGGGTTCAGCCTGCGCTTGCGGCGGCAAGCCTAACCCAGCCGGGCCAGCGCTGCCGTGAGCCGCTCGACCTCGCCCGTGTGGTGCGCCAGATCGGCGCGGGCCTTTTCAACCGCTTCGGGCTTGGCTTTCTCGGCGAAGGCGGGGTTGCCGAGGCGGCCTTCGAGGCTCTTGGCTTCCTTGGCGCTGGTCGCCAGCGCCTTTTCCAGCCGGGCCTTTTCGGCGGCGATATCGACGATCCCTTCGAGCGGGATCACGAACACATCTTCGCCCGCGGTTACCTGCATCGCGGGGCCTGCCGCTGCCTCGCCGATGGTCACCGGGGTGAGGCGCGCAAGACGCTCAATCGCCGCGCTCGACCGCTCGATGGTGCGCGCTGCCACATCAGACGGAGCGGCCAGCCATGCCGCCAGCTTCGCCCCCGGCGCGATGCCGAGTTCGTTCTTGGCGCTGCGGGTGTTGGTGGTGAGGTCAATCACCCAGTCGATCGCGTCGGTCGCGTCCTTGCTGATGTCGGCTTGCGGAGCTGGCCACTGCGCAAGGATCAGCTCGTAATCGCGCTCGCCCAGCTTGTGCCACAGCTCTTCGGTGTTGAAGGGCATGAAGGGGTGAAGCATGACGAGGATCTGATCGAGCGCCCAGCCTGCGACCGCGCGGGTTTCCACGGCAGGGGGGCTGTCGGCGTCACCGGCGAACACCGGCTTGATGAGCTCCAGATACCAGTCGCAGAACTTGCTCCAGGTGAACTGATAGATCGCATTGGCCGCCGCATCGAAGCGCAGGTCGGCCATGGCGCGCTCGATCTCGGCAACGCAAGCCGCGACCTCGCCGATGATCCACTGGTTGGCGGCGAGGCGCGCGGGCGGGGCCTTGATTCTGTCCGAGGCACCGATGCCGTTCGCCCGGCAGAACCGCGCCGCGTTCCACAGCTTGGTCGCGAAGTTGCGATACCCCTCGACCCGCTTCTCATCCATCTTGATGTCGCGGCCCTGGCTCTCCATCGCCGCCATAAAGAACCGCAGCGCGTCGGCGCCGTATTTGTCGATCAGGATCAGCGGATCGACGACATTGCCCTTGGACTTCGACATCTTCGCGCCGTCCGCCGCGCGCACGAGGCCGTGCAGGTAGAGCGTGTCCCAGGGCTTCTGGCCCATGTTGTAGAAGCCCATCATCATCATCCGCGCATCCCAGAAGAACAGGATGTCAAAGCCGGAGATGAGGAGCGAGTTGGGGAAGTGCTTTTGGAGAAGCGGCGCATCGGCATCCGGCCATCCGAGCGTGGCGAAGGGCCACAGCGCGGAGGAGAACCACGTGTCGAGCACGTCCTCGTCCTGCGTCAGCGCAACGCCAGCGCCCGCCAGTGCCTGTGCTGCCTCGGCATTTTCGGCGACAAAGCAGCGGCCATCATCGGCAAACCACGCCGGGATGCGGTGGCCCCACCACAATTGGCGCGAGACGCACCACGGCTGGATGTTCTCCATCCAGTTGAAGAAGGTCTTCTCCCACGACTTCGGCACAATGCCGATTTCGCCGGACTTCACCGCCGAGATCGGCTTCTTCGCCAGCTCTGCCGCGTTCACATACCACTGGTCGGTCAGGAAGGGTTCGATCACAACCCCGCCGCGGTCGCCGAATGGCTGCATGATGACCTTGTCTTCGACCCGGATCATCAATCCTTCGGCGTCGATATCGTCGACCACGCGCTTCCTCGCCTCATACCGATCGAGCCCGCGATACTCATCGGGCACGAGGTTGAGAGTATCGATTTCCTGTGCAGTAAAGGTCGCTCCGGCGGCAAAGGCGCGGGCCCGGGCCGAGTCTTCGGCATAGGCTGCGCCGTCGCTGCGCATTGCCGCGACCTCGTCCATCAGCCGATACATCGGAATGCCGTTACGCTGCGCCACCCCGTAATCGTTTTCGTCATGCGCGCCGGTGATCTTGACCGCGCCTGAGCCAAAGTCGGGATCGGGATAATCATCGGTGATGATCGGGATCAGGCGACGATGTTCCTTGGGGCCGACCGGGATTTCGCACATCATCCCCACAATCGGGGCATAGCGCGCGTCTGACGGATGCACTGCCACCGCGCCGTCGCCCAGCATCGTTTCGGGCCGCGTCGTCGCGATGGAGATGTAATCGCGCTCTTCCTCAAGCACGACCTGACCCTCGGCATCGCGCTCGACATAGGTGTAGGTCGCCCCGTCAGCGAGCGGGTATTTGAAGTGCCACATGTGGCCCTGCACTTGCCGCGTCTCGACCTCAAGGTCGCT
>JBJTTE010000277.1:0-12259 GCA_046080005.1 Erythrobacter sp. | reverse complement strand
GTGATGATGTACCAGCCGCCCTTGTTCAGCGGAACAAAGACGCTGAACCCATACTCCGGACCCGGAGGGCCAAGATAAAGCCAGAAGAACTCGCGCATGAAGGCTTGCGGGCTCCAGCCAACGCTGGCGGCCATGTTGAGCCCGATGATCACGATGGCAAGGCCACCGAAGACCAGCGAGATCGTACCTAGCAAGCCAAGATAGACCGGGCCGATCTGGGCCTGCCCGAGCTTGCCCATCCAGTAGTTGTGCCCGAGGAGTGCAATGCGCTCCTCGCTGCCGTCGAGGTGCGGGACGCCCATTTCGGGCGGCCCCTGCACTTGCACCTGTGTGAAGATATTTTGATACGTCGCCATGGTTCAGGTGCTCCTTACGACCAGATCGGGATCTTCTTCCAGAAATCCCAGAATTCGATCCAGCTACCGACATACAGAGTGCCGGAGATGACGATGCAGATGGCGCTCCAGAACCCGGCGTTGAGCGCCAGGAAGAGCCCCACCCGGTGGATGCCGAGCGTGCCAACCGAATAGCCAATGAAGTCCCGGAAATAGGTGTCTTCATATTCCGGCGTCTTCACATCGGTGCCGCCAATCGGATTGACCGCCGATAAGACCAGACCACCATGCATCGCGAGCGCGAGACAGTTCGTAAAGAAGAACGTGATCGCGAGCATGTGCACCGGGTTGTAGTGGAAGTTGCCAAAGGCATAGCCGACGTTCGAGACCCATTCGAGGTGGGTCCAGATGCCATAGGGAAAGCCATTACCCCACGCGCCCATCCACAAGGGACGGATCACGTTCAATGAGATGTAGGCGAACACGGCCACGCTGAAGGCGATGGGGACGTGATAGCTCATGCCCAGCTTGCGGGAGATTTCCGCCTGCCGCCCGACCCACGAACAGAAGGCGATGACAGCGCAGCCGGTGATGATTTGCCAATATCCGCCTTCCTGAAGCGGAGCCAGCGAAAGGCCATAACTGACGGGTGGCGGGTTGATCGAGATCAGCCAAGGGTTAAGCGTCGGCCCTTGGGTTGCAGCAGCAAAAATCAGCATGGTGCCCAAAAGGGCGCTGATCGCCGTCGTCACTCCAAAGAATCCGACATAAAACGGCCCGACCCAGAAGTCGAAAAGGTCGCCGCCGATCAATGTGCCACCGCGGACGCGGTATTTCCGCTCGAAACTAAGGAGCGCCATAGGTCCATCCTCCCCGCCACAGGGACGGGTGCTATGAGTTGTTCGACGAGTGTTAGGAGGCAGGCAGGCGAACCTGCCCCCTCACATTTCGAGCAGTGCTATCCCGCCGCCGGAGCGTCTGGCGAGGCGAGAGCAGCTGCAGCCGGCGGGGGAGTGCCAGGAGCGCTCTCTAGCCAGTTGTAGCGGGTCGTGCTGAGCAGGATGAAGTGGATGGTGAGCGCGAGCACAGCCATCATCACGTGCAGACCTACCAGCACCCGGCGGATGTCAAAGTAAAACCACATTCTCCACATGGGAAAATTCCTTTCAAGATTTGGAAATCAGCGAAGTATTCAGGCCAATCGGCTCGGCAAAAAGCCGATTATTGGCCAAAGCCTGCGCCAAACCAGGGCTTGTAGGCCCACATTAGGGCATGAGCGACGAGCGCGATCATCACGTAGAGCGTGAAGGTGCCCATAAAGCCTTTGTGGATTTCCTGAGCCTATTCAGGGGTCAGGTGAGTCCCGATGCGTTCATTCATTGGGTTGTCTCCGTTCAGTTGGGAGTGAATGGGAACCCGAAGGCCCCCGTCGGCATCCCCGCGTGATCCCCCACGTGGATTGGAGAGCCCCCTTTTGGGTGGGGGCATGGGTTGGCGCTGATGCGGTGATGCCCCGCAGCAGCGACAATGGCGTATAGGGCTGGAACAGTGTCGTCATGCTCCCGCTCCTTCCAGCAGCGCCTCAGCGAGGCAGTCCGCTGTAACTGTAGTCTCGCCCAGCTGGCGCGCGGTTCGTTCGGCCGCATCGCGCAAGCGCTTGGCGGCGGAGATGCGGATCAGCACCGGCTGAGCCTCAACAAGTGTATCGAGACGCGCCTTGGCGTCCCTGTCCCAGATCAAGGGTGCCTCGGCCCGGGCGGGCGTGGCTTCAACCTTATCCATATCGGTGCCGAGCGGAAGGATGTGGAACAGCGCATTGCACACTTCCTGCACCAGATAGGTCGCCCCCGCATAACCCATGAAGGGCGTGCCGGTATGGCGACGGATCGCAGCGCCCGGGAAGCTCGCCGGGATATACATGCCCCGCGCGCCGCACTCGGCCATGTACATGCGCTCATTATAGCTGCCGAACATCACCAGCGGCGGATTGGCGCGGATCGCGGCGCGCACGTCCTCGTTCTTGGGCTTGACCCCGGCGCAGCGCGAGAAGGCGAGGGCGCAAGGCAGGCCCATGTCGTCTTCGAGGAAGTGACGGATGCCGCGCGCGTAGGTCTCGTTGGCGACGATGCCGAAGCTCGCGGTGCCGAAGAAGTCCTGCGTGACCGAGCGCCACAGGTCCCACAGTGGCTTGATCGTGGTGTGCTTCTCGCGCTCGATGAAGGGTTCCGGATCAAGGCCCAATTCGGCCCCAAGCGCGCGCAGGAACTTGGTGGTCTGCGAGAGGCCGACGGGGGCCTGAAAATAGGGCCGGTCGAGCGTCTCGCACAGGTTGCGGCCAAACTCGCGGTACATGCAGACATTGGCGTCCGCCATCCCCAGCTTGGCAATGTCGGCAAGGTGTGTGCCGAGCGGGAAGACCACGCCGACCTGCGCCCCGATGCCTTCCACCAGACGGCGGATCTCGGCGAGGTCGGAGGGCATGTTGAACATGCCGTAGGACGGCCCGATGATATTCACGACCGGCTTTTCGCCTTCGCGGCGCTCACGCGAGGCTGGCATTTTCTTCGGACCGAACTCGGTCCACAGCCAGGTGAGCGCGCGGTCAGCCGATTGCCACTGATCCTCGTCAATGGTGCGCGGCAGGAAGCGCTTGATATTGGTCCCTTCGGGGGTCACGCCGCCGCCGATCATCTCGGCGATTGAACCGGTGACGACCACACAGGGCAGCTCGGGATCGAGCGTCTTCCACGCCCGCTTCATAGCGCCCTCGGTGCCGGTCTTGCCCAACTCCTCTTCGGCCAAGCCCGTCACTACGATCGGCAGCTCATGTGGGGGCAGAGCGTCGGTATAGTGGAGCACCGATGTGACAGGCAGGTTCTCGCAGCCGACCGGGCCGTCGATGATGACCTGAAGGCCTTTCACCGCCGTGAAGACGTAAGTCGCGCCCCAATAGCCGCCAGCCCGGTCATGATCGAGGACCAAGGTCATGCCTCGCCTCCCGCGCTAAGTTGCGAGAGCACGACGAAACCAACAAAGCCGTGATCGAGGACGAGCGTCATGTGCCGATCGCCTCCGATGCCTTGCGTGCAGCTTCGTTAAGCGCAGCATATTTCTTGCGGAACTTGGGCCGGTCGACCGGCACATCCTCCCACACCCCGGCGGCGTGCTCGGTCCCGACCCCCTCGAAGAAATCGCGCATCGCATCGAAGCGTGCCTTGTTGCCCATTGCGGCGTTGATAACCGTGGCGAGGCTGCCTGCGCCCGCCGGACCCATCAACGGCCGGGCCGAGATCAGGTTGGTGAAATAGAGCGACGGGATCGCCTTGGCCTTGGCGTGCTGCACCACCGGCGTCGTGCCGATCGCGAGATCGGGGCGATATTCCTCGACCGCGGCGATATCCTGTTCAAGGCTGGCGCGGAATTGCACCTGGACACCGCGCGCTTCCAGCCATTCGCGGTCCGCATCAGACCAGCGGGTGCGCGGGCAGGCCGAGCCGACATAGCGCACATCCGCGCCGCTTTCGACCAGCAGGCGCGCAACCAGCAGCTCCGAGCCCTCATAGCCCGAGACGGTGATCCGCCCCTTGATCGGCATCTTGGCGAGCGCGCCCTTACAGGCGCCGATCATCGCGTTCTTGACGCCGTCGACCTGAGCTTGCGGCAGGCCGAGCGTGTCGCCGAGCGCTTGCAGCCAAGCTGCGGTTCCGTCAGCTCCGACGGGGGCAGAGCCCACCACCGGGCGGCCCGCCGCTTCGAATTCGCGGATGCTCGCGGTGTAGAAGGGATGGATCGCAGCGACGACGGCGCAATCGAGCGCGGCATAAAGCTCGCGCCATTCGCGGGTCGGGACCACGGGGCCAGCGGCGAGACCGAGCGGCTCGAGCATCTGCCCGATCACCACCGGATCGGCCGGGAACATTTCGCCGAGCAGCGCAACGCTTGGCCGGTCAGACCGTTCGCGCGGGGCGGCCACAGGCCCGGACATCACTTCCTCGCGGGCATATTGCAGCATCGCGCCCGCCAGCACGTCTTTTGCCTCGGCGTGGGTGGGGATGCCGAAGCCCGGCACATCAATGCCGATGATGCGCACACCGTTGATCTGCTTCCTGAGCAGCCGCAGCGGTACACCGCTCGCGGTCGGCACACACAGGTTGGTCACCACGATCGCGTCATAGAGATCAGGATCGGCCATCCCTTCGACGGCCTCCTTGATGTCCTCGAACAGCTTGCCCGTCACCAGCGTTTCGGAGGAGAAGGGAACATAGCCCACCGTCCGCCGCGCGCCATAGAAGTGCGAGGTGAAGGTCAGGCCATAGACGCAGCAGGCCGAGCCCGAGAGCACGGTCGCGGTGCGCCGCATTCTCAGGCCCACCCGGAGTGACCCGAACGCGGGGCACATGGATTGGGGTTGGTCATGCGGTCCGACCGGATAGTCGGCCGCATAGCGATCCAGTACATCGCTCTTGCCCGCCGCACGCGCGGCCTCGCGAATGGTGTCCTTGGACGCGCAGCCGCCCTCGGGTACGCCGGAATCAAAGCTGATCCGGTCCGGGGCGCGTGGCGCGTCAAAGGCGCTATGGTCGCTCATGCTTCGTCGTAGATCACTTCGAGGCTGGGGCGCTTTTCGAACACGCCGCCGCGGATGTCGGCCTGGGTCGCGGGGAGGAGCTCGACATTGCCGCCAACTACATCGGCGCTGAACAGGCCGAGCAGCCCATCCTGGTCAAGCGGCGTGGGACGCAGCGGCGGAGCCGAGGCCACGTTGCTCGCCAATTCTTCGAAAAGGCTACCCCATTCGCCGCCGGGAAAGCCGATGATCTGGTAATTGGCGCTCTTGCGGCGGATATCCTCGTTCGCGGGGATCGCGGTCAGCACCGGGATCCCGACAGCCTCGGCAAAGGCATGCGCCTCACCGGTGCCGTCATCCTTGTTGACGATCATGCCGGCAACCCCGACATTGCCGCCCATCTTGCGGAAATATTCAACCGCGTGGCACACGGTGTTGGCCACATAAAGCGATTGCAGGTCGTTCGAGCCGACCACGATCACCTTCTGGCACATGTCGCGCGCAATCGGCAGGCCGAAGCCGCCGCACACCACGTCGCCGAGGAAGTCGAGCAGCACGTAGTCAAAGCCCCAGTCGTGGAAGCCCAGCTTCTCAAGCGTCTCGAACCCGTGGATGATCCCGCGTCCGCCGCAGCCGCGCCCGACTTCGGGTCCGCCCAATTCCATCGCGAACACACCGTCGCGCTGGAAGCACACATCTTCGATCCGCACTTCCTCGCCCGCCAGCTTCTTCTTCGAGGAGGTCTCGATGATCGAGGGCGTGGCCTTGCCCCCGAACAGCAGGCTGGTGGTGTCGCTCTTGGGGTCGCAGCCGATCAGCAACACCCGCTTGCCCTGCTGCGCCATCATGTAGGACAGGTTGGCGAGGGCGAAGCTCTTGCCCGAACCGCCCTTGCCATAGATGGCGATGATCTGGGTTTCTTTGGTTACCTCGCCGGTGTGAACCGGATCCGGCTGATGGTTCGCTTCTTCGCGCAAGCTTGCGGCCTGGGTATCCAGCACGGACATCAGCATTCGCTCCAATCGAGAACCATCTTGAGACAGTCGGGGTCGGTGAACGCCTGTGGATAGGCTGCGAGAGCCTCGCCTGCGGGGCGGCGGTTCGTGACAAGGCCCTTGAGATCGAGCCGCCCACATTCGATCAGCGCGCGGGTTTCGGCGATATCCCCGGGCTGCCATTCTGCAGCGACGCGGAAATGCGCCTCGCGCATGAAGGCCGCCGGAAAGGCGAAGCTGACGCGCTCGGAATAGAAGCCCGCCAGCACGATCTCGCCGCCCTTGGCGAGGCGCATGATCAGATTGTCGATCAAGCCCGCATCGCCGCTGGCGTCATAGATGGCGTGATAATCGCGGCGCTCGTCCGCAGCGGGGTCGATGACATTGTAGCCCTCCGCCCCGATGCGGCGCGCAGGGTTGGTTTCCCACACCGTCGGTGCGGCTCCGCCGAGCGCCAACGTCAGCCGCGCCAGCAGGCGGCCAAGCACGCCGTGGCCGACGATCAGATCCGGCAACGCCTCACGCCGGGCGAAACCGCCCTTGATGGCGTGAAGCGCCGTCGCAGCGAGCGCGCATAACACCCCGGCCTCGCCGAGGTGCTCTGGAATCGGCAGCGCTCGCGCTGAAGCGACAATCACCCGCCGCGCGGTCCCGCCGAACAGGCCGCGCGCGTCAGTGTAGCAATTCGCGCCGGGAACGAAGACCCAGTCGTCAATCCGAGCGCGGGCTTCTGGTCCGGCATCGACGATCCGACCGACAGATTCGTACCCCGGTACCAAGGGATAGCCGAGACCGGGGAATGGCGGCATCCGCCCACTCCACAACAGCTTCTCGGTACCTGTGCTGATTCCGCTCCATGCGATTTCAACAAGGACATCGGCGGCTTCCACTGGCTTGATCTCAAGCGACCGGAGCGCGAGGCGCTCTGGTGCTTCGAGAATGACCGCCAGGGTGTTCATCGCTCAACTCTCCAATTCCGGATTCGACGGCGCGCACACCGACTCGAATATCCGAAATTAAGTGCTCCCACGTGTTTGCTACGCTTTACGTATAGGACTGTCAAATTACTTGGACAACTTTTTCTTAGGCATAGGCGATGATGACGCTTGCGTTGACCGGTTGCGCGGTTGCGATGGAATGAGCGCGGGCAAAGCCAGCCGAACGCAGCATGGCGATGATTTCGGCCGGGCTGCGGGGCCGACCCGACCCCATGGCCCACAGATAGAGCCCGAAAAATGCCTCTCCCATAGCCTCCAGACCGGGGATGCGGGCCATCGGCTCGGCGATCAGCAGGCGTGCGCCGGGGGAAAGGCTGGCGCGGATATTGCCGAGCAGGTTCTGCGCTGGTTCATCATCATGGTCGTGCAGGATCCGGATCAATGAGACCATGTCATAACCTTGGGGTATGGAATTGCTGAAGAAATTGCCCGGATGCGCCGTTATCCGGCCAACCCCCAGCGCCTCGCCAAGCACCTTCGCTCCGGTATCGGCCACCTCCGGCAAATCAAACAGGCCAAGCTTGAGATGCGGCCAGGCGCGGCCGATGTGCTGGAGGAAGGCGCCGTGCCCACCGCCGACATCCAGCAGTCTTTCGACGTCGTTGAAGCCCACCGAGGCCAGGACTTCGTCGGCTACGAAGTGTTGCGACGTGGCCATCAGCTGCGAATACTCCGCCGTATCGGTGCCCCGCTCACCGACCCCGTGAAGCGCACCGGCATAGGTCCAGAACCGTGACAGCCCAGTCGCATCGCTCCGGTCAGCGCGTAGCAGGGCCAGCGGATCGACGAGGTCGGCATAGAGCAGCCGGTGATGGCGCACCATCGCTTGCACACCCGGATTAGATGCAAAAACAGCGCCTTGTTCGCCAAGCAT
Source organism: Erythrobacter sp. (assembly GCA_046080005.1). Taxonomy (GTDB): domain Bacteria; phylum Pseudomonadota; class Alphaproteobacteria; order Sphingomonadales; family Sphingomonadaceae; genus Erythrobacter. The sequence continues at coordinate 4,490 of JBJTTE010000277.1, read as the reverse complement.
CCAGTGATCAGGGGCTGGTTCTTCGGACAGCATCATCGGTCGGCCAGCGCGCAACAAGGTAAGCGCTGCCGCGTCGCTCAGTCCCATGCGCACGGCAATCGCAGCGCTGGAGAGCGGCCCATCCTTGAGGATATCGAACAGGCCGCCTTCAACATAGGCGCGCAGGACTTGCGAGTAGGCAAAGCCCGCAAGCAGGTCGAATGCGGCATTGGCGCGGGTACGGGCGATCCATTTGATGATCGGCAAGCGCGCTGCCCAATGCTGGAATCGGGGCGAGGAAAACACCCGGTTGCGGCGGTTAACATATGCGATCCGGAAGGCGGCCCACTTGCTCACAATCGGGATGCTTCACAGACCATATGTCTAAATGATTGGACAGATGCGAACGTAAGGTCAATGATAATCGCCGGGATCTACGGGAGCGAGGGCGAGTGAACACGCGAGTCGCCGTGATCGGAGCCGGAATTGGCGGCCTTACCAGCGCCGCGTTGCTGTCTGCGCGCGGCGCGGACGTTACCCTGTTCGAAAAGGAGGCTTGGGTCGGCGGCAAGGCGCGCCGGGTGGTAGTCGATGGCGCCGAGATCGACGGCGGGCCGACAGTCTTTACCTACCGCGCTGTGTTTGATGAAGTCTTCGCCGCTTGTAGCGCGCGGTTAGAGGATCATGTCCGCGTCCGGCGCGCTGAGGTCATCGCGCGCCACGCATGGGATGCGGGCGGCGTGCTTGATCTTTATGCCGATCTTGAGCGCAGCGTTGATGCGGTCGGCGCTTTAGCCGGCGCTGAGGCCGCCCGCGGATACCGCAGCTTTACCGCCGAAGCCGCGCGCATCTTCAATGTGCTCGAACAGCCCTTCCTGCGGGGTGACAAGGCCTCGACGCCCTTGCCGATGATGTGGCGCATGGGGTTTTGGAAGCTCCCCGATATGCTCGCGATGCGGCCCTTCGACGGCATGTGGCGCGCACTGGGCGAGCATTTCAAGGACCCGCGCCTCAAGCAATTGTTCGGGCGCTATGCCACGTATTGCGGCTCTTCACCCTTTGCCGCGCCTGCCACGCTGATGCTGATCGCGCATCTGGAGGCACGCGGCGTATGGCTGATCGAGGGCGGGATCCATGCGCTGGCAAAGGCGCTTGCCGGTCTTGCCGAGCGCCAGGGTGCGCGGGTGCGGACGGGTGCGCCGGTCGCTGAGGTGCTGACGGCGCAGGGCCGCGTAAGCGGTGTCCGCTTGGCGAGCGGCGAGGTGTTCCCTGCCGATATCGTCATCGCCAACAGCGATCCCGGCGCGCTTGCGACAGGTCGGTTCGGCGCCGCTGCCGCGCGCGCAGTGCCCGCGATCCCGCCTGCCAAGCGCTCACTTTCAGCGCTCGTATGGTATGCCCATACGCGGAGCGAAGGCTTCGAGCTCAGCCATCACAACGTCTTCTTCTCGCGCGATTACCCGCGCGAGTTCCGTGAGATCGGCGAGGGTCGCACGCCATCCGAGCCGACCGTCTATGTCTGCGCGATTGATCGCGGCGCACGGGTCTCCGATCCCGCTCCGCCTGCTGGCGCGCGCGAGCGCCTCCAGATCATCGTCAACGCCCCCGCCAACGGCGACGTCCACACCTACACTCCCGAGGAGAGAGCCCGATGCACAAAAGCCATGATCGCGACGCTCCACCGCTGCGGCCTGGAGCTGGAAGAGCCGCTGCCTCACAGCCTTATGACTCCGCAGGACTGGGAGCACCTTTTCCCGGCCACCGGCGGCGCCCTCTATGGCAGAGCGTCGCACGGCTGGGCGGCCTCCTTCCAGAGGCAAGGGCCGAAGACCCGGCTGGACGGGCTCTACTGCACGGGCGGAGCGACCCATCCGGCAGCTGGGGTGCCCATGGCAGCCTTGTCAGGGCAGCTGGCGGCACGGGTGATCGCGAAGGACCTCGCTTCAATGAGGACGTTCCGCCCGGTGGCTACAGCTGGTGGTATGTCGATGCCATCAGCGACGACGGGCAGCACGGGCTGACGATCATTGCTTTTCTGGGATCGGTGTTCTCGCCTTACTACAAGCGTTCTGGCCGGGGAGATCCGCTTGACCACTCCTGCCTCAACGTTGCGCTCTACGGACCGCAGCACCGCTGGGTGATGACCGAGCGCGGGCGCAGCGCAGTCGAGCGTGATTCCAGCACTCTCGCGATCGGACCAAGCAATCTGCGCTGGGAAGGCGGAGCGCTGACCATCGACATTGTCGAAGGCGACACCCGCTTGTTCGTCCCGTGGCAGCGACCTGTGCGGGGCACGGTGCGGGTCTATCCGGAGGCCTTGAACCGCACCGCCTTCGCGCTTGACCCGAGCGAACGCCACATCTGGCACTGCCTTGCCCCCTGCGCGCGGATCGAAGTGGAGATGAGCGCGCCAGCCTGTCGCTGGAGCGGGAAGGCCTATCTCGATCACAATCGCGGGGCTGAGCCGCTTGAGACTGGTTTCAACACCTGGCACTGGTCGCGCGCACACCTGAAGGACGGCGCCTTGGTCTGCTATGAGGGCGAGCGCGGCGATGGTTCGCTGTTTGCGAGCGCGTTGCGGTTCGATGCCCATGGTGTGCCCGAGCCGGTCGAGCTGCCTCCGATCGCCACCCTGCCCGACAGCAAATGGGGCATAAGCCGCCGCACCCGTTCCGACATCGGGGTCGCGCAGGTGCGGCGGATGTGGGAGGACACGCCGTTCTATGCCCGTTCCGAACTCGCCTCGCGCTTTCTGGGCGAAGAGGTGGTGGCCGTACAGGAGAGCCTCGACATGCGCCGCTTCTCCTCGCGGCTGGTGCAGTTCATGCTGCCATACCGGATGCCCAGGAAGACCCGCTGAGCCGGACGGGTTAGCGGGGCAGCGCAGAGTCGAGCGAGTTAGCGCTAGGCCATTCGGCCACCTTCCCAAGGTTGACCAGAGCGGGCATGGTGTCGCTGTTAAGGGGCATGAGGAGGATGAATATGTTGCGCGCACTCAGGGCTTTGTGTGCCTCGGCGGTGTTGTTCCTTCTCGCGCCCCACCTCGCCGCTTCCGATAACCCGAACCTCGAGCAGCAGGTCGATGCCTTTGTCAGCGCCAAGATGCGCGAACAGCAGGTGCCTGGTGTTGCTGTGGCCATTTTGCACAAAGGCGAAGTCAAGCTCGCCAAGGGCTATGGGCTGGCGAATATTGAACATGATGTCCCAGTAACCCCAACCACGATGTTCCAACTGGGCTCGGTGGGAAAGATGTTCACCGCTGCAACTGTCATGCGGCAAGTCGAGGCGGGTCGGATGAGCTTGGAGGATCCGCTGCAAAAGTACATTCCATCCGCGCCTGCAAGCTGGCAGTCCATCACCGTCCGGCACCTGCTGACGCACACCTCGGGCATTCCCAACCTCGGTGACGAATTCGATCTCACGCGCAATTACACTGATGATGAGTTGATCGCGATCTATCGCGAATTGCCGCTTGAGTTTGAGCCCGGTGCGCGGTTCAACTACAGCAATACCGGCTACATCTTGATCGGCATTATCCTTGGCCGGGCATCGGGGCGCTTCTACGGCGACATCCTGAAGACCGACGTGTTTCAACCGCTCGGCATGACGACAGCGCGCGTGATCAGCGACAAGGATATCGTCCGCCACCGCGCAGCAGGCTATGTGCTCGTTGATAAAGAGCTCAAAAATCAGGACTTCGTCTCGGCCAAGATGCTGACTACGGCGGACGGCTCACTCTATGCGTCGCTCAACGATATGATCGCTTGGTCCCGGGGGGTTGAGCAGGGCAAGGTCCTCGCCGCCGAAAGCTGGAGCCAGGTCTACACCCCGGTCACGCTCAATAGCGGCAAGACCTACCCCTATGGCTTTGGTTGGTTCATCAAGATGGCGGCAGATCGACCAAATTGTTATCATTCCGGCGGATGGCAGGGCTTCAGCGCGTTCTACACTCGCTATTTGGCGGACGATTTGGCCATCATCATTTTGTCAAATTCGTCCGAGGCTGAAGTTGGCATGATGGCCGACGGGATCGCCGAGATATGGGATCCGGCGCTTGTTGCGGTCCCTACCCCGAAGCCCGAACCAGCCATCGCGCGCCGCGTGGCCAAGCTGATCGAGCTCACCCGTGCGGGAAAATTGACCCCGCAGGCCCTTCCGCTGGCCTCGGCAGCCCTTGTCACGCAATATGCGCCTGTATTGCAAGAGAGCCTCAAGGCGCTTGGCGCGCTGACAAAGCTGGAACTTGTCGAACGCAGCGAGCTGGGCGACGATGTCAATTATGTCTTCAACGCGAGCTTCGGCGAGCAAACTGCGCAGGTGCTGTATAATCTTGGGCCGAACGATCAGGTCGCGATGTTCTATATTTCGGGGGCTCAGAGTCGGTTTCGAAAGTCATTCAGAGCGTGCCAATCGGCGGATCATGAGCATGGCGGCGGCGGCGTAGAGGAAGGCTGCGGCGGATTTGAGGGTGGCTTCGACGTCCTTGGCGAGGCGCCGGTTTCGGTTGATCC
>JBJTTE010000276.1:0-3157 GCA_046080005.1 Erythrobacter sp. | reverse complement strand
TAGGGTCGGCGAGTCATCACGTGATTGTGCTTCCTGCAAATTGAGAGGGATAGAGCGGCTCAGGCGCGATTCTTTTTGTGGCTCTAGTCGCTGCAGATCGGCTCGACTAGCCAAGGAAAGCCGCCCAGTCAAAACGCAAGCTAACCTGTTGCCGCGCTGTCGCAGGGCCTCTAAAGCGCACTCGCGTCGCAGCCGCTGCGGCCAAACCCCGAGATATGCCGGCCCGCGCGCCGATCAGCCCCGGATGGGATCCGTGACCTTATGATTTCCTTTTTCCGCCGCTTTTTCGCCTCGAAGATCGGTCTTCCGCTTGTCCTGGCCTTTCTTGCGCTGATGGCGCTTGCCTTCGCGGCCTCTGACATTACCGGCAGCACCTTCGGCGGGATTTCGAACAATGACCGTATGGCCGTGGTGGGCGATCAGGCCATCCCGATTGGGGACCTGTCGGTTTCGGCCAATGCCGCGCTCGATCAGGTGCGCGCTCGGAACCCGACCCTGACCATGCCCGAATTCATCGCGCAAGGCGGGTTCGACGAGGTCGTCGCTCAGCTGATCGACCGCTATGCCGTGGGCGAATATGGCCGCAAATATGGGCTGCGCGCCGGCGACAATCTGGTGAACAGCGAAATCCTCAAGATTCCGGCCTTCCAGGGTCTGACTGGTTCCTTCGACGAAAAGGTCTATGTCGACGCCCTGCGCCAACGGGGGCTGTCAGATACCACCTTCCGCCGCGATCTGGCCGACGGGCTGCTCGAGCAGCAATTGCTGCGTTCAGCGGTCGCCGCGCCGCGACTGCCCGAAAAAATCGCCCGGCAATATGCCGCGCTGGTGCTGGAGAGGCGCAAGGGCGAGATCGCCCTGATCCCGAGCAAGCTTTACGCCCCAGCGGGCAATCCCAGCGATGCGCAGCTCACCGCCTGGTACAAGGACAACTGCACCCAGTTCATCAACCCGGAGCGGCGCACGCTGCGCTTCGCGGTGTTTGGCGCGGACACGCTCAAGGTCAACGCAACGCCGAGCACGGCTGAAATTGCCGAGCGCTACAAGCGCGACGCGGCCAAGTATGCCGCCAGCGAGAAGCGTGTGATCACCAGCTTTGTGGTTCCCACCGAAGATGCCGCCAAGGCGCTGGTGGCCCGCATCCGTGGCGGCGCGAGCCTTGAGAGCGTGGCCAGCGAGGCCGGCTTCACCGCCTCGAAGAGCGAAGCGCGCGACCGCGAGGCGATGAACGGTGCAACCAGCTTTGCCTTTGCCCAGAACGCCTTCAAGGCCTCACAAGGGGGCGCGGTCGATCCTGCGCAGGGCACCCTCGGCTGGTATGTCGCGCGCATCGACGCCATCCTGCGCACCCCGGCGCGCAGCCTTGCCGAAGCCACGGGCGCGATCACCGAGGAGCTCACCGCCGAAAAGCGGGTCGCTGCGATTGCCGATCAGGTTGCCGAGATCGAAGGCGAGATTGACGGCGGCACAGCCCTCGCCGAGGTTGCCAAGGCCTATGGCCTCAGGGTCGAGACCACGCCTGCGCTGCTCGCCAATGGTCAGGCCTTTGGCCAACCCCAGGTGCAGATCGTCCCGCAACTGACGCCCGTCCTCCAGACCGCTTTCCAGATGGAGGAAAGCGAACCGCAGCTGGCCGAGATTGTACCGGGCCAGCAATTTGTCGTCTTCGAGGTGGCGCGGGTTGAAGAAGCTGCCGCCCCGCCACTGGCAGAGGTGCGCGAGGGCGCAATCGCCGGCTGGAAGCGCGCGCAAGGCGCGGTGCTGGCCAAGCAGGCTGCCGAGCGCATTCTTGGCAAGGTGCGCAGCGGCACGCCGCTTGCCGCTGCGATGGCGGCCGAAAACAAGCCCGGCTTCGAACGCGAGGCGATCGATCTGGAACGCCGTAAGCTCCTCGCCGAATCGGGCGGCCGCATTGCTCCGCCGCTGGTGCTGCTGTTCAGCATGGCCGAAGGCACCACCAAGACGCTCGAAGCGCCGCGCAATATCGGCTGGTATATCGTTGACCTTGAGGACATCAGCACGCTGCCGCTGGATCAGGAAGGCCAGTTGATCGCCCAGACCCGCCAGCAACTTGGTGCCTCGCTCTCGGACGAATATCGCGATCAGGCAACCGCTGCGATGCGCAAGGAACTGGGCGTGACCCGCAATGATGCCGGGATTGCCGCAGTGCGCAAGCGGCTCACCGGCGATCAGTAAGCGCTGCGTGAGCCATTCGTGACCACCACTGCCACCGCCAGCCTGCCCGATAACGCCGCGCATGCCGCCGCCATGCTAGCCGAAGGCCGCGCGGCGCTGGTGTGGCGGCGGATCATCGCCGACAGCGACACGCCGGTGGGTGCAGCGCGGCGGCTGATGGTGCCGGGTCGCGGGGACTTTCTGCTTGAGAGCGTCGAGGGCGGCGAGGTGCGTGGGCGCTACAGCCTGCTGGGCCTGGACCCCGACCTTGTATTCCGGGCGCGCGGCACGCAGGCCGAGATCAACCGCGACTGGCGGCTTGACCCCCTGGCCTTCGCGGCGCTCCCCGGCAACGCGCTGAGCGAGCTGCGCACGCTGGCAGCAGCCTGCCGGATCGCGCCGATGCCCGAAGGGCTGCCCCCTGCCCTCGCCTGCCTGGTCGGCTATCTCGGTTATGAGACCATCGGCCTCGTAGAAACCCTTCCGCGCGCGCCAGACAGCCCGCTCGACCTTCCCGACATGCTGTTCGTGCGGCCTACGGTCATTCTGGTGTTCGATGGCCTCACCAATGCGCTGTTTGCGATCGCTCCGATCTGGCAGGCGAGCGATCCGGAGGCTGCCGTAGCCCGCGCGGGCGAGCGGATTGATGCAGCGCTCAGCCAGCTTGGCCAGCCCATGCCTGCAGGCCCGCAAGGCGCGGTGCAGGATACCTTGCCCGATCTTGCGCCGATGATCGCGCCCGAGGACTACAAGGCGATGGCGCTTGCGGCGAAGGACTACATCCTTGCCGGCGATATCTTTCAGGTGGTGCTCGCCCAGCGGTTCACCTGCCCCTTCACGCTGCCCCCGCTCGCGCTCTACCGCGCCTTGCGCCGGGTAAACCCTTCGCCTTTCCTCTATTTCCTCGATCTGCCCGGCTTTGCGCTGGTCGGATCAAGCCCCGAGATTCTGGTGCGGGTGCGCCCGGATGCGAGCGGCGCCA
>JBJTTE010000275.1:0-4311 GCA_046080005.1 Erythrobacter sp. | reverse complement strand
TTGGATCAACCGAAACCGGCGCCTCGCCAAGGACGTCGAAGCCACCCTCAAATCCGCCGCAGCCTTCCTCTACGCCGCCGCCGCCATGCTCATGATCCGCCGATTGGCACGCTCTGAATGACTTTCGAAACCGACTCTAATGGAACGGGCTGTAATATCCGCTAAGTGGTTTCAACTTTGTTGAAAGGATGCCGATTTTCGAGCGCCCGACCGCGCATGGGCCATCAGAAGGTATAGGCGACACCGAGGCCAGTGATAAACTGATTGGCATCACCGCGCACCGAAGTGAACGGCGTGTCGGCCGCGTCACCCAGCATCCGCGCATACCCGCCGATGCCCGTCAGCGCCCAGCCGCCATTCAGAATGTTGCGATCAAGATCGTAGGAGAGCGTCACGATCGTCCCGATGCGGTTCAGCCCGCCCTCGGCCTGGAACCGGCGGAGGCCAGTCGCAGTCGCCTGCGCCGGGCTGATGCTGAAGTAGTAGTCAGCAAAGCTATCGTCGACGATCTCGGCGCTGGCTTGCACCTGAATGATCACGGCCCGGACGAGCGGGGCGCGGTAATTGACCTGCGGCTCGATGATCATGCCTTCATGCGCGCCCAACACGTCCCAGCGCACCTGCGCGCCCACGCTGAGCTGATCCATCGGCATGAACACGCCGGGAAAGGCCACCGCAACATTGCCGCCGACTTCAAGCGCGATATCAAGCTCGCCAGCGCGCGCGACCACATTGTCCTTGATCTGGATATTGCGATCGTTGCGCAGGCGGATGGCTGGGCCAAAGGCAACGCGTGAGCCTTTGCGCGGACCCATAACCGGCTTGGGAGAATTGAGATCGAGCACAAAGCCGGGCCCGTTTGGGCTGATCCCCACCCCGCCGACGCGGCCAACGATCAGTGGCAGCGGGAAGATGATGTAATCATCGGAGCCAGCATAGCTCGGCAAAAACGCGGCACCAACGCCGATCGTGGCCCAGGTATCGTCAAAAACAGGCCGAGCGAATGTGAAGGGGGGTGCGCCAGCGGGAGCCGGTTGGGCTGCGGGCTGTCCGTCGGTTGTCACCTCGATTGCGGTCTCAGTCTTAGCCTCTGACTCCTCCGCAAGAGCCGGGGTGGCAAACAGCCCTGCGGTGAGCACCAAGGCGGTGGCAGTGAAGCTGGAAATCTTGGAGTGCGGGGACATTGGAACGATCCTCAGATGATTGAGTTGGCACTCAAACCCGTTTGCCGTTTTTTGTTTCCCCAGCGTGTCGCAACTTCGCAATGATCCAGCGCGATTGCCCATCACGCTCGCCTCGCCTAGGGCAAACCATCATGGTCGATTCCTCGCACACCGCCGGTACGCATGGAACAGCACCTTATGATGTGATCATCGTAGGCGGCGGGCTTGCGGGCGGGCTGATCGCCTTAGCCCTGCACCGCCACGCGCCCGATTTCCGATTTCTGCTTGTGGAGGCGGGCCGCACGTTGGGGGGGCACCACCGTTGGAGCTGGTTCGAGACCGATATCCGGCCCAGCGCACGCAGCCTGATGGCAGGCTTCCGGCTGAACGGCTGGGACGAAGGCTATGACATCACCTTTCCGAAGCTCGGGCGGACCCTGCCAACCGCCTACCGCTCGCTCGCCAGCGCCGAGTTTCACCGTGCCCTAAGCGAAGAACTGCCCGCCGAGCGGGTGCTGCTGGAAACCCGGGCCGCTAGCCTTGATGCGGGCAGTGTCACGTTGACGGATGGCACACAGTTCACCGCAAAGCGCGTCATCGATTGCCGTCCGTTCCGCGCCTCGAAGCATCTCGCAGGCGGCTGGCAGGTGTTCCTTGGCCAGCACTTCAAGTGCGAGAAACCCCACGGCCTTACGCGCCCGGTGATCATGGATGCGAGCGTCGATCAGGTCGCACCCTATGGCAACGAGGCCGCATACCGCTTCGTCTACGTCCTGCCATTGACGGCTGACGAGGTGTTTATCGAAGACACCTATTATGCCGATCAGCCCAAGATGGACGCCGATGTGCTCAAGGGCCGCGTGGCCGAATATGCCTATCGCCACGGCTGGAAGGGCGAGGTGGTGGATCAAGAGGCGGGCATCCTGCCAGTGATCTCAGGCGGTGATTTTGGAGCCGCCTTGCGCGAAGTGACAATACCCGGCGTGGCGGTGGCGGGGGCGCGGGGCGGCTTTTCGCATCCGCTTACCAGCTATACCCTGCCCTTCGCGGTCGACAATGCGCTTGCGATTGCGCGGCTTATTGTGCGGCGACCCGAGCTTTCGGGTGAAGAACTTGCCGCCTTCTGCAACCGCCGCGCAAAACGCCACTGGCGCGCCACCGCTTATTACAGGATGCTCAGCCGGATGCTGTTCGAAGCCGCCGAGCCCAGCAAACGCGTGGTGGTGTTCGAACATTTCTACGCTCTGCGCGGCGCGCTGGTAGAGCGCTTCTACGCCGGCCGTTCGACCTGGCCTGATCGCTTGCGCATCCTGACCGGGAAGCCACCCGTAGCTATCCCGCGTGCGATACGTGCGCTGTTTTCCTCCGGTAAACCTCTCGATCCCAAGCCTCTTAAAATGGAGAACCCGGCATGAACGCCGATGCGAAGCTCAATCTTTCCGGCCGCAAGGGCGTGAACCCCACTATGGCCGAACGCTATGCTGGTCGCACGGCCTGCGTGATTGGATCGGGTTTCGGCGGCATGGCACTTGCCATCCGGCTGCAGTCGGCCGGAATGAGCACCACCGTCATCGAATCCCGCGACAAGCCCGGCGGCCGCGCCTATTTCTGGGAACGCGAAGGCTTTATCTTCGATGGCGGGCCGACTGTGATCACCGATCCGCCCTGCCTTGAGGAACTTTGGCAACTCACCGGCCACGACATTGCCGAAGATGTCGAGCTGATGAAGGTCATGCCCTTCTATCGCCTTAACTGGCCCGATGGCACCAACTTCGACTATTCGAACGACGAAGCCAGCCTCAATGCCGAGATCGCCAAGCTGAACCCAGCCGACGTGGCAGGCTATGCGCGGTTCCTTGAGTATTCCGCGCGGGTTTACGAAGAAGGCTACCTCAAGCTCGGCACCAAGCCGTTCCTCGATTTCAAGTCGATGCTCAAGGCTGCGCCTGCGCTGATCAAGGAACAGGCGTGGCGGAGCGTCTACGGCATGGTCTCGAGCTATGTCGAGCACCCCAAGCTGCGCGAGGCCTTGAGCTTCCACACGCTGCTGGTGGGCGGCAACCCGATGCACACATCATCGATCTACGCCCTGATCCACAAGCTGGAAAAGGACGGCGGCGTGTGGTGGGCGCGCGGCGGCACCAACCGGCTGATCGCGGGGATGGTGCGCCATTTCGAACGGCTCGGCGGCACGATGCGGGTGGGCGATCCGGTGGTGCAGGTGCACACACTGGGCACAAAGGCGACCGAGGTCGAGACCAAGAGCGGCCTCCGCCAACGGTTCGACGCAGTCGCCTCCAACGCTGATATCATGCATTCGTACAAGGACCTGCTCTCGGGTTCGGACCGCGGCAAGAAGATGGCAAAATCGCTGGGCCGCAAGAGCTTTTCGCCCAGCCTCTTTGTGGTGCATTTCGGCCTTGAAGGCACTTGGCCCGGCATCCCGCACCACATGATCCTGTTCGCCAAGCGCTACAAAGGCCTGCTCGACGATATCTACAAAAACGGCGTGGTGCCGGAGGATTTCGCGATTTACCTCCACCACCCGACCGTGAGCGATCCGAGCATGGCCCCCGCCGGCAAGAGCACCTTCTATGCGCTCGTGCCCGTCAGCCACATGGGCAAGATGCCGCTCGACTGGGACGAAGTCGGGCCGAAGCTTGAAAAGATGATCCTCGATGAGCTGGGCCGCCGGTTGATCCCCGATATTCATGATCGGATCGTCACCAAGTTCAGCTATGCGCCCAAGGACTTCAAGGCCGATCTCAATGCCCACATGGGCAGCGCCTTCAGCCTCGAACCCGTGCTGTGGCAGAGTGCGTGGCTGCGCGGCCACAACCGCGATGACGTGATCGACAACTACTATCTCGTCGGCGCGGGCACGCACCCAGGTGCGGGAATTCCGGGCGTGGTCGGCAGCGCCAATGCGACCGCCGGGCTGATGTTGGAGGATTTGGCGAAGGTGGGTGGATGACTGAATTGGTCCTCGACGGCAGCAAAATGTCGTCGGAAGAGGATTTTCATGATCAGATCGCCGCGCATCCCGAGACACCTGATTTCTACGGGAGAAACCTTGATGCTCTGCACGATTTGCTTACCGGATTCTTCAGCTCGCCTGTCTTGATCACTTGGAGGAATTCTGACCTTG
>JBJTTE010000274.1:0-4085 GCA_046080005.1 Erythrobacter sp. | reverse complement strand
GGCGGGCGATCAGCTCTTCGTCGAGCGGCTTGGCAAAGCGCAGGTCGGCCACGGTGGTTGAAAGCCCCTTGGCTTCCAGCGTGTCGGCGGCCTTGAGCGCCTCAGTCAGCCGCGCTCCGAGCGAGAGGATCGCGACTTTGCTGCCTTCGCGCACCAACCGGCCTTTGCCAATCTCCAGCTTGACCGGAGCCTCGGGCATCTGCACCCCGGTGCCATTGCCGCGCGGGTAGCGGAAGGCAATCGGGCCTTCGTCATACTCGGCTGCGGTGTAGGTCATGTGGACCAACTCGGCCTCGTCGGCGGCGGCCATCACCACCATATTGGGCAGGGTGGCGAGATAGGTGATGTCAAAGCTGCCAGCATGCGTGGCGCCGTCGGCCCCTACCAGCCCCGCACGGTCGATTGCGAAGCGCACCGGCAGGTTCTGGATGCAGACATCATGCACCACCTGATCATAGGCGCGCTGGAGGAAGGTCGAGTAAATCGCTGCAAAGGGCCGCATGCCTTCCGCGGCGAGGCCCGCCGCGAAGGTCACGCCGTGCTGTTCGGCAATCCCAACGTCAAAGGTGCGGGCGGGGTGCGCCTTGGCGAATTTGTCGACCCCGGTGCCGGAGGGCATCGCGGCGGTGATCGCGCAGATCCGGTCATCCGTCTCGGCGAGCTTGGCCAGCGTCAGGCCGAAAACGTCCTGATAGGCAGGCGCAGCTGGCGCGCTCTTGGCCTTTTCACCGGTGATGACGTTGAACTTGGGCACGCCGTGATACTTGTCCGCCGAGTTCTCAGCCGGGGCATAGCCCTTGCCCTTCTCGGTCACGACATGGATCAGCACCGGGCCTTCGGAGGTGTCGCGCACGTTCTCGAGCACCGGAAGCAAGTGATCGAGATTGTGCCCGTCGATCGGGCCGACATAGTAAAAGCCCAATTCCTCGAACAGCGTCCCGCCGGTCACCATCCCGCGGGTGAATTCCTCCGCCTTGCCGATGGCGCCGTGGAGGCGGCGGCTCATCTTCTGGATTGTCCGGCTGGCGAGGCTGCGGATGCCGAGGTATTCGGAAGACGATACCATCCGCGCCAGATAGGCCGATAGGCCGCCCACCGGCGGGGCGATCGACATGTCGTTGTCATTGAGGATCACGATCAGCCGGTTGCCCGCCTGCGCCGCGTTGTTCATCGCTTCATAGGCCATCCCGGCGCTCATCGAGCCATCGCCGATCACCGCGATCCCGCGCCCCGGCCGTCCCTGAAGCATGTTGGCAACGGCAAAGCCCAGCGCCGCGCTGATCGAAGTGGAGGAATGCGCCGCGCCGAAGGGATCATATTCGCTCTCGGACCGCTTGGTGAACCCACTCAGGCCTCCGCCCTGACGCAGCGTGCGGATGCGATCCCGTCGACCGGTGATGATCTTGTGCGGATAGCACTGGTGGCCGACATCCCAGACCAGCTTGTCGGTCGGGGTATTGAAGACATAGTGAAGCGCGACGGTCAGTTCGACCACGCCAAGCCCCGATCCCAGATGACCGCCCGAAACGCTCACGGCGTCGATCATTTCGGCGCGCAACTCGTCGACCAGCTGGCGCAGCTGCTCCGGCCTGAGACGACGCAGATCGTCAGGAGTGTCAACTTGATCGAGCAAGGGAGTGTAAGGCGGCTGAGTCATAACCGTGCGCCTTACACCCGGAAACGGGGCATGTCGATTGAAGGCTTACGGCGGATTATTCGGTCAGAGGTCGCCCGCATCTTGGGTTCGAGAGTGCAGGCACATGCAGATCGTCGGCTCCAAACACACACGGCCGCCATTGCTGTCTTTCATCGCCAGCCACCGTCACAGTCTGGCCATCATCGGGATCATGGGTGCAACGCTGGCAGAGAGTTGCTTCGCCTCGTCTGGTGCAACACCTGACATCGTCAATGCCATGACCAGCGCCTCTTCAGGCGGCACGTCGATATCCGGTGCAATACCAACGCCTTCCCAATCCTTGCCGGTCTTGGGATCATAGGCACGGCCGACGGGCAAGAAGACGCTGAACCCGCCGCCCAGATCCTGATCACCACCAAAGTGATTTGCGCCAGCCGTCGCGCGTCCAACTATAGTCGCGCGTTTGGTATGCTTGAGCGCCAGCACAAAGTGCTCGGCGGCAGATGCACTAAACCCCGATGTCAGGACGAACACCTTGGCCTGGTTCAGCTTTCGGTTCTTGCCCGGCGTGACCCAATGTTCACGAGTGACGAAGTTCGGATCACCGGCGACGATTCTCAAGCTGGGAATGTCGGCGATTGGTGAGCCTGCGGCGTCTTCGACTGATTTGCGGGCTGCCATCGTCAAAAGGTGAGTCGGTTGGCTGAAGAGCCATGGGAAAATTTCATCCATTTCACCTAGCCCACCGCCCATATGGGTGCGCAGGTCGAATATGATCGCCTTCGCACCGGCATGGTCGGTCATGCACTTGCGGGCCGCTTCAATGGTTTCCGGCTTGCTGGGGAACCCATTGAAGCGGACGAACGCGATCCCCGGAGCGATCCAGCCTGCGTGTTCGATTGCTGGAGGCCTTGCCATCTTCATCATGATCGGCTGTCCGGCGCCTGGAGGAGGCCCCGCTGCGCCGTCCCTTGGCTGCATGATGATGACCTGCGGACCGCCGCCAGCACCGGCAAACATCACGCGAAGATGGCCATCACGTGCCACCGCCTGCAAATCATCGGTCAGGCGTTTGGCCAGCTCAGGGCCGCTCAGCGCATCATAATCCCCCTTGGCAGCATTGGCGCGGAGGGCGTCCGCATAGCGCTTGCCCTGCTCCGGATAGACGAAATCGGACTCCAGTCGCTTCGCAAGGCCGGTCGCCAGCGCGCGCTGGTCAATCTCCTGCACAGCGGCAATCGGTGGCGAGAGCTCTTGCGCCGGTAGTGCAGACCCGCAAGCAAGTGAGGCAATGAGACCTCCGGCAAACGCGCGCATCCTTCAACTCCATATATTACGAGTCGTAGTATATTGACGAAGATGACATGTGCGGTCAAGGAGCATTGGGAGATCCAAACAATGCCACAATTGACTGACCTTGAGGGCGCGGCGCTGGCCGAAGTTGCGGGCCGGGGCACGGCGACCAGCTATGCCATCGCGCAGACCTTTGCCCGGTCGCCATCCGAATTCTGGTCTGGATCAGCGGGCGCTGTGTATCCTCTGGTCAAGAGGCTGGCAGCGCGCGGGCTGCTGGAAGCGAGCCCGGGAGCGGCCGGACAGCGGCAGCGACTGGACTATCACATCACTGCTGCTGGCCGCGCGGCCTTAGAGGAATGGCTTTTGGATGCGGATCGTGCGGCCGGTATGGGCTTTGACCCGCTCCGAACGCGCCTGGGTCATTTGCACCTGGTCACCCCGGCGCAACGTCGGGCCTTCTTGAAGAGTGTCAGGGCAAAGTCCGAAGAGATTGCCAAACGGCCCGCCTTTGAGGGACAGCCCGTCATGATCAGGATCCATGAATCGTGGCTAAATGCGCGGGCAACTTGGCTCGCGATGCTGGATTTTCTAGCCAAATAGGCCAGCGAGCCCGGTCCGCTGGATGTTCTTGCGAAGCATAGGGGCGCACCAAGGTAAGCTAGGCTTTGCGCGCCCTGACAAGCCTTCTGTCCTACCCCGCATCCTTCAGGAAGCTTGCGCGGTAGAGCGTCGGGAACATCGTCTTCAACGCCGCCACCTTGGGCGCGTCCCAGCGCAGAATATAGCCGTGCTTCGGGTTATAGAGCATGAAGTCCTGATGATAGGCCTCGGCGCCATAAAACGCCTTGTAGGGCTCGATCGCTGTTACGATCGGCTTTGACCACAGCTTCGACTGGCCGAGCTGGGCCAGATAGGCCTTGGCGACCGCGCCCTGTTCGGCGTTCATCGGCACGATCGCGCTGCGATAATGCGCGCCGACATCAGTCCCCTTTCTGTTCTTGAGTGTCGGATCGGCGACCACCGAGAAGATGATACGCAGCAGCTGGTCGTAGCGCACGACTGCCGGATCATAAGTGATCTTCACGCTTTCGGCATGGTCGGTGACGCCGGTGACGACAATATCGTACTTCGCGCTCTTGGCGGTGCCGCCGTG
>JBJTTE010000273.1:0-7115 GCA_046080005.1 Erythrobacter sp. | reverse complement strand
CCTACATGCTCGAACAGGCCGAGAAGGTCATCATCATCCCCGGCTACGGGATGGCGGTCGCACAAGCCCAGCACGCGCTGCGCGAGATGGGCGACAAGCTCAAGGAAAAGGGCGTGGAGGTGAAGTACGCCATCCACCCCGTCGCGGGCCGGATGCCGGGGCACATGAACGTGCTCCTCGCAGAAGCCAGCGTGCCATATGACGAAGTTTTCGAACTTGAAGACATCAACTCCGAATTCGCCCAGTGCGACGTCGCCTTTATCATCGGCGCGAACGACGTGGTGAACCCGGCCGCCAAGACCGACAAGGCCTCGCCGATCTACGGCATGCCGGTGTTCGACGTCGACAAGGCCAAGCAGGTGTTCTTCATCAAGCGTTCGATGGCCGGGGTCGGCTATGCCGGGGTCGACAACGACGTGTTCTACATGAACCAGACCGTCATGCTGCTGGCCGACGCCAAGAAGATGGTCGAGGAAATCGTCAAGTCGATCGACTGATGCGCAAGCTCCCGATCGGTCTTCTATTGATTGTGCTGCTGGCTGGCGGGGCGGTGTACACCGGCCTCGCCAACCCGCTTGTTGAAATGCAGGTCAAAGGCGCGCTGGTCGATTCCGGGATCGGCGAAAAGCGAGCCGGGTGCATGGCGGAGCGGATGGTGGACCGGCTCTCCATCGGCCAGCTTTGGAAGCTGCGTCAGGGCATGGCTGCGCGCGAGGGAGAGCCTGAAACAGGCTATGGCCTTGGCGAACTGATCAAGCGGCTTGACCGGGTCGATGATGGCGAAGCGGTCGCTGTGCTCACCACCAGCGCGGGCCTGTGCGCCATCGGGATCGGCTAGGGCATCATCGCCTGACACTTGCCTTCTCCCCCCTCATTGCGCCACAATGCGTATCGGAGAGGGAGAACACCATGAAACGCTATGCTCTGGCTGCCGCCTTGCTGGCTTCAGCCGCGCCGCTTGTCGCCGAAACCCACCACGTTGAACCCGGCGAGGGTGCTGGCACGCGCTTGCAGGAGGCGCTGATCCTTGCTGCACCCGGCGATGTGATCGAACTGGCGGCCGGGCGCTTTGTCCTGACCGACGGCCTCAGCCTCGATGTTGATGGCGTCACCGTGCGCGGAGCGGGGATGGATAAGACCGTCCTCGATTTCACGACGCAGGCCGGGGCGGGGGAGGGGCTGCTGGTCACCTCCGACAATGTCACCTTGCGCGATTTCGCGCTCGAAAACCCCAAGGGCGACGGTATCAAGTCCAAGGGCGCGGACATGATCATCTACGAGGGCATCCGGGTCGAATGGACCGGCGGGCCAAAGGCCGAGAATGGCGCCTATGGCATTTACCCGGTCGAAAGCGCGGGGGTGCTGGTATCGAATTCCAAGGTCATCGGCGCGTCTGACGCCGGGATCTATGTCGGGCAGAGCCGCGACATCACCGTGCGGGAAAATATCGTCGAGTATAATGTTGCGGGGATCGAGATCGAGAACAGCCGCAATGCGCTGGTCACCAATAACATCGCCTCGCGCAACACCGGAGGGTTGCTCGTGTTCGATCTGCCCGGCCTGCCGGTCATGGGCGGCGGCAATGTGATCCTGCGTGACAATGTGGTGGCCAACAACGATACCCCCAATTTCGCACCTCCCGGCAATATCGTTGCCAGTGTGCGGCGCGGCACCGGCTTGCTGGTGATGGCCAATGATGGGGTGCTGATCGAGGATAACGCCTTCGACAATAATCCGACCGCGCATGTCATGGTGATCGCCTATACGCAGCCCTTTGACGATGCCCGCTACAATCCCCATGCCCGCAATGTGATCGTTGGCCCCAATGCCTTCGGGCGCGGGGGTGATGATCCGCAGATTGACGGCAAGGAGATGCTGCTCGCGGCCTTCGGCGGCGCGCTGCCGCCAGTGATGTGGGACGGGATCGCTCAGGACGATACGGGTCTGAGGATCGCAGAGGGCGTGACGGGATGGTCGCTCAACCTTTCGAAGCCCGGCCAGAGCCTCGCCGAAGCGCAGCCCGGGCCGCTTGAACTGACTCCGCTCGACAACTGGAATTTCCCGGAGGTCGGCGCGCCTGCAGCGCTGGAAGCGCGGCTCTAGTGAGGCAAGGCTTTGGCCTTCTCGCGCTTGCTTGCGCAACCTTCGGCGCGGTGTTGGCGCAGGGGGCAGTGCATCAGCCCGTGCCGGTCAATGACGTAGCGATTAAGGGGGCGGCTTTCCCCAAGGCTCTGAGCGAATATGCCTTCTTCAAGGATGGGCGGGCGCAGGCCCCCGGTCTGCGGGTGACGCCCTATGCGCTCAACACGCCGCTGTGGTCGGACGGGGCCGAAAAGCTGCGCTTTATCTATCTGCCCGAAGGCACCCGTCTCGCCGCTGACGGGGAAGGCCTGCTGCAATTCCCGATGGGGGCAGCGATCATCAAGACATTTGCCTTTGGCCAAAGCGCAGACCGTCGCTTGATCGAGACCCGCGTTCTGCTGCACCGCGCGGATGGCTGGGTCGCGCTGCCCTATCGCTGGAATGCGGAACAGACCGACGCGACATTGGCTTTGGCGGGCGGGCGAATTGATCTCGTAACGCCAGCGGGCGAGGCCATCTCCTATGGCATCCCCAACAAGAACCAGTGCAAGACCTGCCATTCGAAGGACGGCGAGGTCATCCCGATCGGACCCAAGGCACGCAATCTTTCGCGTTCATGGCTGACGGACATGGCGGCGGAAGATCACCTTGACCGCGTGCCGGAGGGTGCAGGGCGCTTGCCCGTCTGGACAGCGCGCGCGGCTGCTGATCCCGCCGCGCCGCTCGCCCGCGCCTATCTCGATGTCAATTGCGCCCATTGCCACCAGCCCGGTGGAGGCGCGTCGAACTCTGGGCTTGACCTGCGCTGGGAGCAGACTGATCCGCATGCGATCGGCATCTTCAAGCGCCCGGTTGCTGCAGGTCGCGGGGCGGGGGGGCATGACTTCTCGATCCTGCCCGGTGCGCCCGACAAGTCCATCCTGACCTACCGGATGGATAGCGCCGAGCCGGGCATCGCCATGCCCGAACTCGGCAAGAGCAGCGTGGACAAAGATGGTGTTGCGGTGGTGCGGCGCTGGATTGCGGAGATGCAAGCACAATGAAATGGCTTTGGCGCGGATTGCTCGCGCTTTTGGGCATCCTGGTGGTTGCCTTCCTGATCTTCCGCACGCCTGATACCGACGCCGCCGAGATGCGCGCCAAGTATGGCGCAAGCCCATCGCAGTTCGTCGAGATTGGGGGCGGTGTGACTGTGCACCTGCGCGATGAAGGCGCGCGCGATGCGCCTGCGATCATCATGCTTCACGGTTCCAACGCCGATCTGCACACCTGGGATCCTTGGGTTGAGGCGCTGAAGAGCCAATATCGGGTGATCCGCTTCGATCAGGTTGGCCACGGCCTTACCGGGCCCGACCCGAAGGATGATTACAGCCGCGCCAATTATGTTGCGGACATTCTTGAGGTGGCTGACAAGCTCGGTCTGCAGCGCTTCTTCCTTGGCGGCAATTCAATGGGCGGCAAGCATGCGCTCGCCTTTGCCATCGCGCATCCCGAGCGGCTTGCCGGTCTGGTGCTGGTTGATGGCAGCGGCGGGCCGATGCTCAAGCTCGACAAGGCCAAAGAAGACAAGAATAGCGGCAATATTGGTTTCAAGATTGCCCAGACGCCGGGGATCAATCTGCTGGCCGAACAGATCACCCCGCGGAGCCTGGTTGCGCAGAGCCTCGAGCAATCGGTGTCGGTCAAGTCGGTCGTCACCGAAGCGGCGGTGGACCGGTACTGGGAGCTGCTGCGCTATCCGGGCAACCGCCGGGCAACGATGAAGCGGTTCAGCGAGCCCTATGATCCGCTGACCGAGGCCGAAATCGCGGCCGTGACAGTGCCCACGCTGATCCTGTGGGGCGAGGAGGACCGGCTGATCCCGGTCGAGGCCGGGCAATGGCTCGACAAGGTGCTGCCCGACAGCACTCTGGTGGTCTATCCCAAGATTGGCCACCTGCCGCACGAGGAAGCGGTGGAGGCAACGCTCGGTGATCTCCAACCGTGGCTTGCCAAGCACATGTCGCCGCCAAAATCCGAGTAACCCGCACCCGTAGGCCGGGCGCTCTGGACGCTTGGGACGCGCCTGTCCTACATTCTCTCGCACTTGCACACTTCATCAAGGGGCACAGCCTTTGCGCAAACTCGGGATCA
The DNA here is from genome assembly GCA_046080005.1 of Erythrobacter sp. Taxonomy (GTDB): domain Bacteria; phylum Pseudomonadota; class Alphaproteobacteria; order Sphingomonadales; family Sphingomonadaceae; genus Erythrobacter. Next base: position 2,900 of record JBJTTE010000273.1, on the reverse strand, counting down.
TTGGCGGCATGAGCTGGGTGTCGACCGCGACCTATTACGATCATATCAACCGCATCATTCAACGCCGTGCCGCGCCTATGGCGAGCGCACCGCTGCTGATCGAAAGCCTTGATTTCAGTAAGCTCTATGCCCTTGTCGAGGAACGCGACTGGCAACGCGCAGCGAGCGTGCTTGGCGACAGCGCGCGCCGGCTTGAGGGTGCCGGGGCCGAAGGGCTGCTGATTGGCGCCAATTCGATGCACCGCCTTTATGATGATGTCGCGGCAAAGGTGAACATCCCGATCCTGCACATTGCCGAATATGTCGGCCTCGCCATGAAGCGCGCGGGCAAGACCAGTGCCGCGCTGCTCGGCACCCGCAACGTGATGACCGAGAGCTTTTATCGCAAACGGCTGGTTGCGCACGGGATCGACCTGCTGCCGCCCAACCTTGCCTATGTCGAGATGCTCGACCGGATCATCTATGACGAGTTGATGGTGGGTAAGGTCACGCGCGATGCCGAGCGCAGGCTGAAGACGATCATCACCAACACCGAGCAGGAAGGTGCGTCGGCGGTGGTGCTGGCGTGTACCGAGCTTGCCCTCGTGGTCGATGTCAGTGACAATGTCCTGTCGATCTTCGACAGCACCCGAATCCACTGCGAAGCGGCGGCCGACTGGATTCTTTCTCCCCAATCGGTGAATTAATCTTCCATTGATCACTTATAAAGTGCGCTTAATCGTGTAATAATATTTTACACTCTGGAAATGTAATCCTTTGCATCATAGCGGGCGGCACGGATTTGTCGCGCAAACGCAATCGGCAATATCTGGGTCTTCGGATCGCACCGCAGGCCCTTGGGGTCGCTCTCCTTCCCCCCAATCACGGGAGCGCGGCCCCATATCCTTCTCCTCACCAAACCGCGCCTTCCGATAAATCGTGCAGCGTTCCTGCCCCGTTCCGGTTGAGAAGGATCACGGCCTAACCTAAGCGCCAGAGCCGTGATGTCCCGCGCTCCCTATTCCGCCGATCCCGAGGCCCACGGCCCGCGCGAATTCGGCAGTCGCGACGGCGGTGAGCGCAGGGGACCGCGCAGTGCGTTCCAGCGCGACCGTGATCGGATCATCCACTCGATGAGCTTCCGGCGGCTGAAGTCAAAGACGCAGGTGTTTATCGCCCCCGAAGGCGATCACTATCGCACCCGCCTGACCCACAGCCTCGAAGTGGCGCAGATCGGACGGGTCATCGCCCGGGCGCTCGGGCTCGACGAAGATCTGACCGAGGCGCTCTGCCTAGCTCATGATCTTGGCCATCCGCCGTTCGGCCATGCGGGTGAGGATGCGCTGTCGGCGGCGCTGGCGCAGCATGGAGGCTTCTGCCACAATGCGCAGGCGCTGCGCACGGTGATGCGGATCGAGTGTCCCTATCCCGGGCATGACGGGCTCAACCTGACCTGGGATCTGCTCGAAGGACTAGCCAAGCACAACGGCCCGGTTTCCGCGCCGAATTGGGCTCTGGCCGAGCTTGATGCCGCCTATCCGCTTGGTCTTGGCGAGTGGCCCTCGCTTGAGGCGCAGGTGGCGGCGGTGGCGGACGATATCGCCTATGACAATCATGACATCGATGACGGTCTTCGCGCCGGGTTTCTCCAGCTCGATGACCTGCTGACGCTCGATTTCCTCGCAGATCAGTGGCGGATCGTCGAACAACGCTTCCCCCACGCGCCGCGCGAGCGTTTGCTGCGCGAGATGATCCGCGATCAGATCGGGCTCATGGTCAATGATGTGATCACGCATACAATCGAGCAGGTGCGTGATTTCGGTTCGGTCACAGAGGTGCGTGCAGCCGGGCGCCAGCTTGCCTGCTTCTCGCCCGCGCTCGCATCCCAGGAACGGCGGCTCAAGGCTTTCATGTATGAACGGCTCTATTACCACTCCGAGCAGGTCGCCGCAGCCGAGCGCGCGCGCGCCGTCGTGGCGCGTCTCTATGAGGCCTATGCGCAGGATGCCTCGCTGATGCCGACCGATTGGCAGATGCGCTTACCGCAGTGTGATCCGCAGCGCGGACGGGTGATCGCCGACTTTATTGCCGGGATGAGCGATCGCTTTGCCATCCAGGCGGTCAGTGAGATCTATGGCGAGCGCCCTGTAGGACTGACCAATGTCTGATCCCTTCGGCACGAACACTGTGCGCGTCGCGCTGGTTGGCGCCACCGGCCTTATCGGCCGGCGAGTGATTGAGATCGCCAGCAAGGGCGACGAGGCCCGCATTCTCGGGATCGCACGCCGTGAGGCACCGCTGCCGCCGGGCGCACGGATGGAAATGTTCGTGGTTGAGCCTGCCAAGTGGGGCGAGGTGATCGAAGCTGTGCGTCCGGCCGCGCTGATCTGCGCGCTTGGGACCACCTGGAAGAAAGCCGGGCGCGACGAGGCCGCCTTCCGCGCGGTCGATCAGGACCTTGTGATCGCCGTAGCCGATGCGGCCAAGCGCGCGGGTGTCCCGAATATGGTGGTGATCAGTGCGGCCGGCGCCGATGCCAGTGCCAAAAGCCTCTATATGCGGGTCAAAGGGGAAACCGAAAACGCGCTTTCTCGTGTGGGGCTCAAGCGGCTTGACATTTTGCACCCCGGCTTGCTGCGCGGTGAGCGGGTTAGTGATTGGCGTTTTGCCGAACGCGCTGCGTTGCTGGCTGCACCGCTGATCGACCCGCTGCTGTCCGGATCGTGGGAGCGCTACCGCTCGATCGACGCCGCGCTGGTGGCCGAGGCGGCGCTCGGCCTTGCACTGCGCCGCGCGGGCGGACGCTTTGTCCATGATAACGAAGCGATGCGCCGCGCGGCGCGCGACTGGCGCCGGATGAGCGGGAAGGGAGAGACGGAATGATCGACTGGGATGCATGGTTCAGCATGGTCAACCTGCTC
>JBJTTE010000272.1:0-8351 GCA_046080005.1 Erythrobacter sp. | reverse complement strand
GGTTTCACCCAGGTGCGTACGCGCGGGTCGGCATATTGGGTGAGGTAGATGGCGCTCATCAGCCCAAGCGGAATCGCCACGATCATGGCGATGATCGCGCCGATGAAGATCGTTCCCCAGAACAGCGGTACCGCGCCGTAGCGGCTCGGATCGACCGCATCGGGGCTGGCCATCGTATCCGGTCCCCACTTGGTGCCGAACAGGAAGTCGATTGGGGAGACGATCCCGAAGAACCGGACGGTTTCAAACACCAGACTGGCAAAGATGCCGAAGGTGGTGAGGATCGCCACCAGCGAGGCCAGCAGCAGGATCATCATCACCGTCCGTTCGACGCGGGTGCGCGCGCCGAATTGCGGGGCGAGGCGCAGGAAGGCGAGCGCGCCGCCGGCAATAGCGATCAGCACCGTGACCACGATGCCGATTATGTTGTACCGGGCAAAGGCCTCGCGGAACGGCGCGATCAGCGGCTCGGCTTCGTCATTGAACACGCCGGGCGCTGTGCCGAGCGCCACTGCCCGCGCTTCGCCCAGAAAGGCATCACGCTCAAACCCTAAGCCCGGCATGGCCTCGGCGGCGGGGGTGGCGAGCACCGATTGCAGCACGAGCTGCGGGGCGATGATCGACCAGACGACCACGAAGGCCAGCACCGGCAGCGCGACCCAGAAAGCGACATACCAGGCATGATAGATCGGACGCGAGGCCGGGCGCAGGGCGGGGTCGCTCGACTGGAAGCTCCACGCCTTGGCACGGCCAGCCAGCCAGCCAAGCAGGCCGAGGCCCAGAGCAATCAGGATCAGCGTGATCGGCGACATTCAGTGGACCTGTGTTTCTGGCAGGAGCGGCACGGTAACGGTTGACGCCGAGGTTAGCGGGGCGGGCCTTGCCGCGCGGCCCGGCCTCTACGCCATGACCGTGCCATGTTGAAGTAATAAGACACGCCTATGACACTTGTTGGGTGCGGGCTTCTTCTTGGGCCGCATTGGCGCGGTCAGCGATCGGCTCCTTTGGCTCGGCTGGCACGGGTTCGGCGAGCGGGAGCCGCACCACCACCCTCGTGCCCCTGCCGAGTTCGCTGGTGATATCGAGCCGCCCGCGGTGCCGCTCGACAATGTGTTTGACGATGGCGAGCCCCAGCCCGGTGCCGCCCGAGGCGCGGCTGCGGCCGGGATCGGTGCGGTAGAAGCGGCGGGTGAGGTGCGGGAGTTGCTCGGGCGCGATGCCTTCGCCCTGATCGACCACTGCAATCCGCGCCTGATCGGCCTGCCCAAGATCAAGCATCACCTGCACCGGTGCGTCGGCCGCGCCATATTTGAGCGCATTGTCGACGAGGTTGCGGACCACCTGCTCAAGCTGCTGGAGATCGCCCAGCACCACCGGTTCGCTGGTGATATCGAGCCGCAGACGCTCGCTGCGCTGTGGCCCTGCGGCATCGCGCGCCGCCCGTTCGACCAGCGAGCCAAGGTCAATGCGCTCTGTCGGCAGATCGTGCTTTTCCGCCTCGACCCGCGACAGGCTCATCAGATCGCTGACCAGCGAGTGAAGACGCTGCGCCTCGCGCTGGATGATGCCGAGGAACTTGCGCGCGGTCGGCGTGTCGAGAGCGCTGTCGCCCTCCTGCAGCGTCTCGACGTAGCCGAGGATCGCTGCCAGCGGCGTGCGGAGTTCATGGCTGGCATTGGCGACGAAATCAGTATGCGCGCGGCTGATGTCAGCCTCGGCCGTCTGGTTGATGAACTCGAGGATCGCCAAGCGTTCGTCGATGGTCTGGCGGCTGATCTGCCAGATGTCGCCGCGCCGCACGAGTCCGCGCACGATGGCCTCGCCCTGGCGGTTCTGACCGAGCAGCGAGATGGCCTCGGGCTGGCGCAGCGCGACACGCACATCCTGTCCGACAATGTGAGGGCCGAGCATCTTGCGGGCTGCGCGGTTGGCGAGCGAGATGGTGTTGCGCTCGGTGATGACCAGCGGGTTGGCGGAGTTCTCGGTCAGCTCGCGGATCGAATCGAGCGTGAGGCGCTGTTTGACATCTGGCTTGGGTGGCTCTGGCGGGCGGCCCGCGGCCACCAGCAGCGAACCGATCCACACGATCAGCACCGCGATGGCGATGACCACATCGATCCCGAGCAGCAGCAGCGCCACAAAGGTCACCGCCGCAAGCAGGATCCCGGCGATGGGAATGTTCTGGTCGCTGCCCATGGCCTGCGCTCTTACAGGCAAGCGTCAGGCGAGGGAAGGCGCGAGGCGCGCTGAGGCCCACGAAAAAGGGCGGCGAGGACCAAGCCTGCCGCCCTGTTCAACCACTCGGAAAGTGGTGACCCCTACGGGAATCGAACCCGTGTTTCAGCCGTGAAAGGGCCGCGTCCTAACCGCTAGACGAAGGGGCCGTCGCGTTTGCGAGAGCGGCCGTTTAGGGGGGTGCGCTGGGACGGTCAAGTCCCGACATGCGCAAATTGGGCTGGTGCCCGCTCAATCGGCAAAGGCCGCATCTTCAAGCTGGAGCTCGGCCGCGGGTCGGCTGCCCCAATCGTCAATCCGGGCGCGGCCCGCGAGGTGGAAGCGGCGGCCCTGATGCCGGTGAAGCAGGGTCTGGCCGAGCTCGCTTTCCGCCGCGCGGAAGGCGATCGCCTTGAAGCTCTTGCCATCATTGCCGCTGGCCACCAGCCGCACATGATCCTTGCCCACGATGTCCGCCTTGACGATCCGCACCGGGCCAACCGCCACGCGCGGAGCGGGCCAGCCCACACCATAGGGGCCGGCAGCCTCGAGCGTTTCGACCAGATCGGGCGTCAGTCCTCCGGGTGCCAGCGCAAGATCGAGGAGCATCGCCGCCCCCGCCCGCGCCCGCTCGACATCGCGCGCGAGGCGTTCATCAAGAAATCCCGCGAACTCGGCAAGCTGCGCCGGATCGATCGTCAAGCCGGCCGCCATCGCATGCCCGCCGCCTGCCACCAGCAGGCCAGCCTCGCGCGCGGCGATGATCGCAGCCCCGAGATCGACCCCGCTGATCGAGCGTCCCGAGCCTTTGCCCTGCGTTTCATCGAGCGCGATCACCACCGCGGGCTTGCCGGTCTTCTCCTTGATCCGCCCAGCGACGATCCCGATCACGCCGGGGTGCCAGCCGTGGCCGGACAGGACCTGCACGGCCATGTTGTGCTGCCCGGCGAGCTGCGCCTCGGCCGCTTCCTGCACTGCAGCCTCGATCGCGCGACGTTCCTCGTTGAGCTGCGAGAGCTGGGCGGCGATGGTGCGCGCTTCTTCAGGATTGGTGGTGGTGAGCAGGCGCACGCCCAAGGTTGATTCGCCGATCCGCCCCCCGGCATTGATGCGCGGGCCGAGGGCGAAGCCGAGGTCGCTGCATTGGGGCGCCCGCGTGAGTCGGCTCGCATCCATCAGCGCGGCCATTCCGATCCGCTCGCGCCGCGCCAATATCTTCAGACCTTGCGCCACAAAGGCGCGGTTGAGACCGTGGAGCGCGGCGACATCCGCCACCGTGCCCAGCGCGACAAGGTCGAGCAGGCCGATCAGTTCCGGTTCGCGACGGTCGGCAAACCAGCCCCGCTCGCGCAGAGTCCGCACCAAAGCCACTCCCAGCAGGAAAGCAACGCCGACCGCTGCCAGATGGCCGTGGGCTGCGCCGAAATCGCTTTCGTCGAGGCGGTTGGGATTGACCAACGCGGTCGCCAACGGAAGCTCGGCTGAACACTTGTGGTGATCGACCACGATGACATCGACCCCGGCCATGCGCGCCATGCCCAACGCCTCGTGTGCCATGGCCCCGCAATCGACCGTAACGATCAACTGCGATCCGCTCTCGGCCAGCCGCACCAGCGCTTCGCCCGAAGGGCCATAGCCTTCGAGCAGGCGGTCGGGGATGTAATATCCCGCATCCAGCCCGACTTGACGCAGCAGTTCCACCAGCAACGCCGCACTGGTCGCCCCATCGACATCGTAATCGCCATAGATCGTAACCCGCTCGCCGCTCGTGACAGCATCGGCGAGCCGGTCGGCAGCGGTGTCCATGTCGCGGAAGGTCGAAGGATCTGGCAGGAGGGCGCGCAAGGTGGGCTGCGCATGGCGCGCCAGATCATCCTCAGCGACGCCGCGGGTGAGCAGCAGCTGATCGAGGATCGAGCGATCAAGCCCGTGCGGGCCGTCTGCGTTGCCGGGTTCACCCAATTCCATATTGCCGCCGCGCCAGCGCCAGGCCTTGCCCGAAAGCGAGGTTACAACGCCAAGAACCGGGGCAAAGCCGGGCGAAGGAAGCGGAAGCGATGCCATGCGCGGCTGATAGCGCAAAGCCGGTCAGGCCGACAGGGCGGCGCGGTTGACAATCGACAGGTGCGCGCGGAAGTTTTGAGCCATGACCATGGAGCCTGCCGAACCGCGCCTGCTGATTATCTGGCACAGTCGCACCGGGGCGAGCGCAGCGCTGGCCCAGGTCGCTGCGCAAGGCGCCGGGTCTGCGGCGTGGCTGATGCGTGCCGATCTGACCGAGCCAGAGATGCTGCTCGCCGCAGCCGGCTATCTCTTTATCTGCCCGGAAAATCTCGGCAGCATGAGCGGGCTGATGAAGGACATGTTCGACCGCGCCTATTACCCGGTACTGGGGCGGATTGAGGGGCGAGCCTTTGCGACCATCATTGCCGCAGGATCGGACGGCGTGGGCGCAGAGCGTCAAATCGAGCGTATTGTCACGGGCTGGCGGCTGCGGCGCGTGGCTCAATCCTTGATCGTCAATCTTGTGGCGCAAACCCCCGAGGCGATTGCCGCGCCCAAGACGGTCCCATCGGACGCGCTCGCTTCCGCGCGCGACCTTGGCGCTGCGCTCGCCGAAGGCTTGCGGCTCGGCCTGTTCTAGCATCCGCTCTATTGCAGAGGTTTTCGGGATTGTTCCATAATGTGACGGGAGGGTGCTGTGGGGACTCGACGTCTCGCGGCAAACCCTTCACATAGTGGCGAAAGATTTTCGGACGGGTCGCGCCGCTTAGCAAGGGGGCTGGACAATTTCAGAGTCGCAGCGCGCTCGAGAAGCCGAGCTGCACCTGCTGTTTGCCAAAGGCAAGCGACCTGATCGGCAGACGATTAGGGACGCTGTCGTGCGTCAGCCAATGCTGAGCATCAGCCATGGTGCCGCGTCCGAAGATGCTGCACATGACGCAGCGATGTGGGCTAACCAGCCGCATTGGCTGGAACTGCTTAGCGATGGTCTCACTCTCGACCTGAGTGGGCTGGCCCCCGGCCCCGCAGCGGCCTTTCCCCAGTTTTTGCATCGTTTCGATCTACCGACGCTGCCGAAGGCCGCTGATCACGAAGTCTTGATTTTGCGCCCTGGCCCGCACCTGGTTGATGGGGGCAAGAGCATGCCGGTGTTACGTGCCATGCTGGCGCTGGGCTGTGATATGGTGCGTCAGCTTCCCGATCTGCTTGCCGTGGGCTGGACTCCGGCGGCGAGCGCGATCGGACGGCGCTTCTTCGAATCTGCAACCACCGCCTGGCTCGAGGGTGGACCGTTTCCGGCACTCGGATTGACCGCCTTTGCCGAAACCTCGGATGGCGCGCTCGAAAGCGTCGGTCTCGCGTTCTGGATCGGGCAGGAACTGCGGATCGAACCGCCGCTCAGCCATGACCGGGTGTCCGCCACCCGGCTTGGTATCCGGCTGATCAATCATCTGGTGATTATCGGCGGGCTTGAGGGTGATGACCGGATTGTCGCTCCCGATGGCACGCGTCTGGTCTTGCGCCCTTCGCGCAGCCGCGCGCTGATCAGTGTCTGGCGCGAGTAAATTGCAGGCTTGGGATCACACACACAGCCGAACACGCATTACCTTCCGGGCGGTCAACGCACGGGGCGAGGCGGGGTATGACCCGAGCTTGCAGCGCCATCACCTGTTGCCGCGGCAATTGCTTTCGCAACGCTGTTTCGGGCGCATGTTTGCCGAGATCGGGCGCGAGCAGGTGGGATTTGACGATTTTCGCTGCAATGGCCTGCTTCTACCCGCAACCGAAAGTGCCTCGGTGCGCTCAGGCATGCCGCTCCATCGCGGCCCGCACGCCCGCTATAATGAGATGGTGATTGCCCGGGTTGGGCGGATCGAAGCGGGTTGGGTAGTGACGCGCCGACGCGACGAGGAGGCCGCGCTGGTCGAGGCGCTGCTTCGGCTGCACCTGCTGCAAAGCGCGCTGCGGCGGCAATTGCTCGCGCAGCGTCGCCGCCTTGTGTTCAACGCCAAGGATCCACTCGGGAGCGGATTCGACTTTACCGAGCTGGACGCAATGGCCGAAAGCCTGTGGGCGGCCGAGTGAGCGCGCAGCACCGGCGGCCACGCCCCACGGGGTATCTCTTTGGTCGGGAATCGAGCCATGGAGACAGACGCACGTCTTGCCTGTGCTTCTCCTCTGGGAGCCTAGCTAAGGCTTTGGCCCATACAAAGCCAAATGCTATAGCCACTTAAGCTACCGCTCCACCTTGCAAGATCGAAGATCGACCGCCAGAAACTGCGGAATTCAGGGGCAATTGGGCCAAATGGTCCGCTTACGAGACGATGTTTCATCCATATTGGAACTGAACAAACAATATAAATTACAATATCTTGTGAGTTTTGTTGACTTCTTAGTTAATGTTGCGGAACAGGGTCCGCCGAGCTGCATTAGCGGAAGGCAAGAACCGGGAACCCAAGAGGGATTCGCGTAACCGGGGGGGGATACATTGACTGTATTTCGTGCGGCGAAGGGCCTTGCCGTCGCTTTTGGCCCCATGTGTGCCCTTGTCCCTCAGCATGCGCTGGCGCAGACGCGCGAAGAGTTGCAGGGGGTCGAGCGCCCGATTCCCTTGCAGGCACCCAAATTGGAAATTGAGGGCGGTGTGGAGCGATCCCCCTGTGCTCTTGGCGACCCCCGGTTCGCTGACGTCAGAGTTACGATCCGCAAGGTCAATTTCAACGGACTGAAGGGCGCCAGTCCGGAAGAGCTGGAACCAGCGTGGAAGCCGTTTGAAGGGACCTCGCAGCCGGTTGCCGTCCTGTGTGAAATTCGTGATGCAGCAGCCACGATCCTGCGGAACAAGGGCTACCTTGCGGCCAACCAGGTGCCAACCCAGCGGGTCGACGATGGAGAAGTTGATCTTGAGGTCTTGTTCGGGCGAATAGCGGCGGTTCGCGCGCGCGGCGATACGCGAGTGGTGGAGTTGAAGCTCCAGCAATATCTCGGTCGCCTTGCCGAAAGCGAGATATTCGATCGCGACGAGGCCGAACGTTATCTCCTGCTGGCCCGCGACTTGCCCGGCTATGTCGTCAATCTTACGCTGCAACCTGCCGAGGGCGAGGTGGGCGCGCTGATCGGCGAAGTGACCGTGCGACGCGATCGTTTCGCGCTCGACTTTGCACTTCAGAATTTCGGTGCTTCGGCAACCGGACCGGTTGGCGGACAGGTGCGCGGGCAGCTGTTCGGCCTGACGGGGCTGGGAGACGTCACGACGCTGACGTACTTCACCTCGAGCGACTTTTCCGAACAACATGTGGTCAACGCCACCCACGAGTTCCGACCGAATGACGAGGGACTGATCTTGCGTGGGCAATTCACCTATGCATGGACAGCGCCAGACCTCAGGACAGCGGATGGTCTGGGCGTCCCGCAGGCAGATTTGCAAGCCGAAACCCTGTTGGCGGGCGTGGCGGCAACCTATCCTGTCAAGCGCACCTTGGGCGAGAATTTCTATGTTTCCGCCGGGTTTGATTTCGTCAATCAGGATGTGGAGTTTAGAGCACCGCTTTCGCGCGACCGCGTCCGGGTCGGGTGGCTCAAGCTCGATTACGATGCGATCGATCTGCAGCGCCGCGCGCCGCGCTATCAGGTTTCCGGTTCGCTCGAATACCGTCAGGGGCTTGATATTCTAGGCGCCTCAAAGGTCTGCGTGGCTGTTGCTTGTCCGGCCAACACGCTCAACCCGGGTCGCCTCGACGGTGAGCCGACCAGTTCGGTGATCAGAGGCAGCGGCACGGCGGAGTTTGCTCTTTCCTCGCGCATGGCGCTTGCGCTTCGGCCGCGGGCGCAATTGTCATTGGGCGGGGGGCTTTTCGGTTTCGAGGAATTTGCGGCGGGCAACTTCAGCGTCGGGCGCGGCTATGCGCCCGGGACGATTATTGGCGATAGTGGTGTCGGGCTGACCACCGAACTTCGGACTTCTTCGCTGCCGATCAAAGGGGTCTCGAATTTCTCGATACAGCCGTACGTGTTCTTTGATCTGGCTAAGAGGCCGTTTCGAAAGGGGTTGAGCGGCTGAGGTTGCTGTGATTCCGGGGGTTTTGCAGACAACCCGGAGATTATGATGTGGACCCCGGCCACCCGCGCGCAGC
>JBJTTE010000271.1:0-4430 GCA_046080005.1 Erythrobacter sp. | reverse complement strand
GGATGCTGCGCGCGGGTGGCCGGGGTCCACATCATAATCTCCAGGTTGTCTGCAAAACCCCCGGAATCACAGCAACCTCAGCCGCTCAACCCCTTTCGAAACGGCCTCTAAGGTCGAACTGATGCGGGGGTGCAACACTGCGCTGACAGAACCGTGCATTTGGGTTGGTCGATATCTTAGTGAAGTTGCAGAATTTCAAACGGTCGTTAGGTGAGCTCAGCACGGCCCATGAGGCTTGCAACTATCCGCTGATTTTCGGCCGACAACGCGTTTGATTCGCTCCCTAGAGTGGCACGCGTCAGGACGATCAAAGGCAATTTTTCCTTGGGCGCGTCCCTCTTCTAGTAAGGCCCTGTCGATGAAGGTCGCTTTTCTCCTGTCTGTTTTCGCTTCGATGGCTGTGCTTTCGGCACCGGCTCGGGGCGAGGAGCAGGTGCAGATCGACGATACGGTGCTCCCCAAAACCACACCGGTGCGGCTGATCGCTTTTTCCGGTCACCGTGAGTTTCTGAAGGAATCGCAGCGCCTGCGCGTGTGGCGCGGCGAGGTGAACTACACGCTCAAAGTCGACTCCGCTGGAACGCCGGTCGATTGCAAACTCACTGAAGAGTTCAGGATGAACTACGTGAACGAAAAGCTGTGCGAGGTGCTCATGAGCCACCACACCTTCGAGCCCGCGCAGGATGCTCGCGGCGTGGCAAGTGAGGGCAGCTACGAAGGCCGAATCAACTATAGGGATCTCCGCGCCAAGGATTGAAGATTTCGGCCAGTACCTATACACTTGTTTTCGTTGTAAAACGAAGCATCGGGACGGCTCGATGCAAGCATTGCCGTATTTCATTTCCGCGCTTTTCGCTGCGCTATCGGGCGCGCAAGTTCCCGACGCGCATACGGCGACCCCGTCGGCCGAGGCGGTGATTCAGCGACCATCTGGCCTGAAGCTTATCGCATTTGACGGGCTCCGCGAGCTGGGCAGCGTGGCTTCGCGCGTTGGGATGCTGGCACAGCGGCTCGACGACACGCTCGAGGTCGGCGCGGATGGTGTTCCCTCGCGCTGTACCTTGTCGCGCAAATTCAGAAGTCAGCTCGTGACCAAGCAGTTATGCGATGTTTTGATGCGTCGTATGCGATTTGAGCCGGCGCGCGATGCCTGGGGAACGCCGGTCAACGGCACCCATACCGGACGCATCAATTTCTACATGCCGATAAAGCCCGACCGATAATCCTTTGACATTTGGGCGCCAAAGCCCCATTTGCGCACCATCGAAGCGCGCTAGCCAGCGTGAAGCGGCGGACCTCTCAAACATCATCCGCCCCGGCCGCGCCTCGGTTTTTCCAAGGACTTCCCTTTTCACGCGGGCGGTTTGAACCCCCGCGCGGTGCGCGCCCGCTTGGGCTGTGCGCGCCGCATATTTTGCGAGTTTGACTCCACATGACGACTTTTGCTGATCTCGGGCTGTCACAGCCCGTGCTCCAGGCCCTTGATATGAAGGGCTATTCGATCCCGACTCCGATCCAGGAACAGGCGATCCCGCCGGTCCTCAAGGGCCGCGATCTGCTCGGTATCGCGCAGACCGGCACCGGCAAGACCGCCGCCTTCATGCTCCCCGGCATTGACCGGCTGCGCGCCGCTGACAAGCCGATCCCGTTCAAATCGTGCCGGATGCTGGTGCTCGCGCCGACCCGTGAGCTCGCGGTCCAGATTGGCCAGAGCGCCAAGGATTACGGCGCGCTTGCCGGGCTCAAGGTGCAGGTGATCGTCGGCGGGACCTCGGTCGGCAAGGATCGCAACAAGCTCCATCGCGGCACTGACATTCTCGTCGCGACCCCGGGCCGGTTGCTCGATCTGGTCGATCAGAAGGCGTTCAATCTCACTGGCATCGAAGTGCTGGTGCTCGACGAGGCCGATCAGATGCTCGACCTTGGCTTTATCCATGCGCTGCGCAAGATCCGTGAACTCGCGCCGGTTGATCGCCAGACGCTGTTCTTCAGTGCCACCATGCCCAAGGCGATCAAGGAGCTGGTCAGCGGTTATTGCCGCAACCCGGTGCAGGTCTCGGTCACGCCGCAAAGCACCACCGCCGAGCGGATCGACCAGTACCTGTTCATGGTGCAGCAGGACGAGAAGCTCTCGCTGCTCCAGATGATCCTGCAGGGCCGCCATCCCGTGCCGGGCGATCTGGAGCGGGTGCTGATCTTCACCCGCACCAAGCATGGCGCCGACCGGGTGGTGAAGAAGCTGTCGCAAGCCGGGATCGAGACCAATGCGATCCACGGCAACAAGTCGCAGCCGCAGCGCCAGCGTGCGCTTGACGACTTCCGCCGTGCGCGGGTGCCGGTGCTGATCGCAACCGATGTGGCCGCGCGCGGGATCGATATTCCGGGTGTCAGCCACGTCATCAATTACGAGCTGCCCAATGTGCCCGAGCAGTATGTTCACCGCATTGGCCGCACCGCGCGTGCGGGCCGGGACGGGGTGGCGATTGCCTTCTGTGCCGAGGACGAGCGCGCCTATCTCAAGGATATCCGCAAGACCACCGGCGCCGAACTCGATCGCCTGCCGCTGCCGGACAATTTCCGCGCTGTTGTCGAAGGCGAGGGTCCGGAGAAGCCCGCGCCTCGGCAGCCGGTGAAGCGGGAGCAGCCGCGCCCGCTCGGTCAGCGTGGCCCGGCCAAGACCGAGCGCCGCCCCGAGGGCGAGCGCAGTGCTCAGCAGGGCAAGCCGAAGCACGAGCAGCGCGGTGAGCGTCGGGGTGAAACCCCGCGCGGTGAACGTCGTTACGCCGATGAAGCGCGTGCCGAACGTCGCCCGCAGGGTGAGCGCCGTCCCCAGGGCGAGCGTCGCTTCGAAGGCGAGCGCCGCTTCGAAGGCGAGCGTCGCCCGCAGCAAGGCGATCAGCGCCGCGCGGAAGGAGATCGTCGTCCGCAGGGTGGCAAGCCTGCGCACGGCGCACGCCCGGGCGGCGGCGAGAATCGCGGCAATGCTGGTGGTCAGAGGCACGGTGGACAGGGCCGTCCGCAGGGTCAGGGCCACAAGGGTGGCGCGAACGGCGGCGGCAATGGCGGCGGGAATCGCGGTCGCGGCGGGCGCGGTCGCCCCGGCGGTGGTGGTGGCGGGCGTCCGCGCTCGGCCAGCGCTTGATCGGCGCGAGCCTATCTTCCGCTTGTAACCTGTAACCGGGTCATGGCGAATGCGTCTCAGGGAATGCGCTTAGCCATTGGAATTGCTCGTCTCATGAGCCATATCGCGCATGCAGTTAAGTAAGGATGCGCGCTGTGGCCGACGAATTTGATTTTGACCTGTTCACCATCGGCGCGGGTTCTGGCGGGGTGCGCGCCAGCCGCGTCGCTGCTGCTCATGGTGCGCGGGTGGCGGTGGCGGAGGAATACCGTGTCGGCGGGACCTGCGTGATCCGCGGCTGTGTGCCCAAGAAGATGCTCGTCTATGGCGCGCACTTCGCCGAAGACTTGGAAGACGCCAAGAGCTTCGGGTGGACCATCGAGGGCAAGAGCTTCGACTGGGCGGCGCTGCGCGATCACGTGCAGAATGATGTGACCCGGCTTGAAGGGCTCTATGGTCAGACCCTGAGCAACCACAAGGTCACGATCATTTCCGAGCGTGCGACTATCAGCGGGCCACACCAGGTCACGCTGGCGAGCGGCCGGGTGGTCAGCGCGAAATACATCCTGATTGCCACCGGCGCGCGCCCGCACATGCCGACCTTTCCGGGCAGCGAACATGCCATCACCTCGAACGAGGCGTTTCATCTCGACAGCCTGCCGCGCCGTGTGCTGATTGCGGGCGGGGGATATATTGCCAACGAATTCGCCGGGATCTTCAACGAATTCGGCTGCAAAGTGACGATCGCCAACCGCTCTGACACGATCCTGCGCAGCTATGACGCGAGCCTGCGCGACCGGCTGCTCCAAATCTCGATGGTCAAGGGCATCGAATTCCTGTTCCATGCCGAGTTCGAACGGATCGACAAGCAGGAGGATGGCACTCTGCTGGTCAAGCTGACCGGGCAGGACGCGCGAGTGTTCGATTGTGTGATGGTCGCCACCGGGCGCGTGCCCAATATCGAAGGGCTGGGGCTGGAGACTATCGGGGTCGAAACCGGTGATCGCGGCGAGATCAAGGTCGATGCCTTCAGCCGCACCAATCTCGACTATGTCTATGCCGTGGGCGACGTCACCGACCGGGTGCAGCTGACTCCGGTCGCGATCCGCGAGGGGCAAGCCTTTGCCGATAGCGTCTTCGGCTTGGGCGCGGCCTATGCGGTCGATCATTCCTGCGTGCCGAGCGCGGTGTTCAGCCATCCGCCCATCGCCGCGGTCGGCATGACCGAGGGCGAGGCCCGCAACCAGCTTGGCAATATCAAGGTCTATCAATCGGACTTCCGCCCGATGAAGAACGTGGTTGCAGGCCG